>JAJFBJ010000133.1 GCA_020697375.1 Nitrospira sp.
GACCCCTCTGCCGGTCGAATGTGCCGAAGATAATCGGGGGTCATGGGCCGGGCCGCGGCAGATTAGGTCGCGCAACTGTAATCGTGCCCGTGCCGTTTTTCCCTTGTGCGGTGATCTGAAACGACATCTGCTCTCCCGCTTGAATGACGGCGTGCCAGAAATCTCCGCTGTTGTACACCTGATGGTTGTCGATCGCGGTCACCACGTCGCCGGATCGCAGTCCGCCTAGTCCCGCGGCTTTGGCCGGATCCACCTGCAGGGCGAGAATTCCCCGGTCACTCTCAATATCGAAACTCGCGGCCACGCTCGGCGTGATGGTCAAGGGAATCAAACCGAGATCCGGCCGCAACACGGATCCTCGGGAAATCATCGACTGGATATGGGGAAGCATGGCTTCTATGGCGATGGCATAGCTGATAGCCTGCGCGGACGGAGCGATCGCGACATTGATACCGACGACCTGTCCGTACCGATCGACGAGCGGGCCTCCGCTGTTGCCGGGATTGATGGCAGCGTCCGTTTGAAGCAGATCGTACAGCGTTTCTCCCTCCGGCGTCAGGACCGAACGATCGAGCGCGCTGATTACGCCGACCGTGACGGTGGAACCTCCTTTGAGAGCGAGGGGATTGCCGATGGCGATGACGGTTTCTCCAATATCGAAGGAGCGGCGCCGGCTGAACTCAGCCGGAACAAGATCAGGCGCCGTGATTCTGACAAGGGCAAGGTCAAGGAAAAAGTCGCGCGCAACGACCCGGCCAGGGGTAAGCCGGCCCGTTGACAACCCCACGACCACCATGGTCACTCCCTGCACCAGATGGTGGTTGGTCAGGATGTATCCGCCGGCATCGATGATCACGCCTGAGCCCGAACCGGATGCAGCCCCATGTTGCGATCCCCCGGAAGGTACGCCGCGCGTCAGTACGGTGACGACCGATGGACGCACCTTTGCCACCACGGCTGGTACGGAAAGCTCCTTCAGAGGCGGCTCGTCATTTCGCGCTTGGCCGATACCTTGCGTCGGGATGCTGAGAGCGACGATGCAGAATGAGAGGATTGTTATGGTGGCGCGGCGCCTCCGGTTGGATCGGAAGGCCGCGCCGCGCTCGTTGCCTGTCACCATGAAAGAACGGTTCCTTGATCGCCGCATTCTCTCACAATAGCAGGAAGGGGAGGAAGTATGCTCATCACAACAGGGGCGAGGTGTCGGCCTCGCCCCTGTGCGACTAATCCTGTGGCCCAATCGATGTTTACTTGATGGCGGCGAACATCTCCTTGACCATCGGAGTCTTGAGTTTCTTGAGCGCCTTGGCTTCGATCTGGCGAATGCGCTCGCGTGTCACCGATAGATGTTGCCCCACCTGTTCGAGAGTGCGTGCCTGGTCTTCACCGATGCCGAAGCGTAAACGGATGACGATCTGCTCTCTTGGAGTCAACGTGCCGAGGATACGGTCCATTTCACGGGTGAGCTCCGTGCGATTGACATGGGCGTCCGGTGGTACCGCCTGATGGTCCGGCAGAAGCTCACCCAGTTCTGTGCCGCCGTCGCCGACCCGATGCTCTAGTGCCACTGGTTCCTGGAAAGCCTGGATTGTTTCATGCAGACGATCGGGGCGCATATGCATGGTAAAGGCGACTTCCTCCAACCGCGGCTGGCGCCCTAATTGTTGCACGAGCCGCCGCGATGCCCGGAGAATGCGATTCGAGGCTTCCGTCTGGTGCACAGGAATCCGAATGGTCCTCGACTGATCGGCCAGCGATCGGGTGATGCCCTGCCGAATCCACCAGGTGGCATACGTGCTGAATTTGAAGCCTTTCCTGTATTGGTATCGCTCGGCTGCTTTCATCAATCCGATATTGCCTTCCTGCACCAAATCCAACAGCGTGAGACCGCGCCCGGTGTAATGTTTGGCGACATCCACCACCAGCCTGAGGTTGCAACGCACCAATTCATCTTTCGCCGTCTCCAGAATGGCGCGAGATGCGCGAAGTTGCGTCAGGCAGGCGTCCAATTCTTTCTGAATGGAAATAGGGTATTTCGCTCCGCCTGCTGCTGCTTCCTGTAGAAGGTATTCCAATGAGGTCGTCGCTTGGTTGAGAGCTGTCGCCGATAGTCCGCTCAGACGTCGTACTGTTTGAAATTGGTGGACGCATTCGCTAGTGCCTTCCGTCCGTTTCAGTCGCCTCGCGCTCTTGACAGCCTGTTGGAGCGCTTGGCGAATCTGGCGTGTGCCGAGATCGATTCGTTTGGCCAGAGCAATCTCTTCATCCCGCTCGAGCAGCCGGCGTTCGCCGAATGAGCGGAAGTACAATGACTCCAAAAGAAACGGGGAGGATGCTGAACGCGATACCTTCTCGGGTGCAGGCTCTTCGACCTCCGTCTCAGGTTGATCGGCTTGAGCGATGCTTTCCAATAAATCACTGGCTTCCGCGTCATCGGCATCAGGATCCACCTGCGCCGCAACGGCCGATTCTGTATCATCTTGAATCGCGAGGGAATTTTTCATTTTCCTCTACCTCTTCCCCATCCCGGGGAGGTTTGCTGTGTGACCGCTCGGAGAGGCTTATCCCGATCAGTATGTTAGAGACAAGTTTCTAAGAAAAGGATTCAATCGCGGGCAGCTTCAGTTGCCTCTGTCCCGGAAGTGCTACACGACCGCTTCACGTCTGGATTGCCTCAAGGATGAGATAGTAATGCTCCCTGAAGTGTCAAGGTAACGGTCGGCAGGCGGCGGAGGAAACGAGTGAGGAATGCGATGGGCCAGTGGTTCGGTTGAAAACCCGTGGGCAGTCTCCTAGAATGCCGGTTTATGTCACAACTGAAAAATGGCGAACGTGTTCACCTGGTCGACAAGAAGGGCCGGCACTATGCCTTGACGTTAAAGGCCGGGGATACCTATCACTTTAGCGGCGAGACCATTCCGCACGATGAGCTTATCGGTAAGCTGGACGGTTCGGTCGTGACCCTCTCCCGGGGAAAACGATTCCTGGCATTGCGGCCGACGTTTGGCGAGTATGTCTTGAAAATGCCACGCGGGGCGCAGGTGTTGTATCCCAAAGACCTCTCGCTGATCCCCATGTGGGCGGATGTGTATCCGGGCGCGCGGGTGTTCGAGGCAGGGACGGGATCGGGAGCGCTCACCATGGCGTTGCTCCGCGCCGTCGGCCCGACCGGGTTGGTCGTGACCTACGAGGCCAGGGACGATTTTTCTCGCACGGCGCTGACCAACATTGAACGCTATATGGGCCCGCTGTCCACCTTGATGCCTCTCCGGAAGAATGCCTATGAGGGAATCGATGTGCTCGAAGATGGGCGCCTGTTCGATCGTTTGGTGCTCGATTTGCCGGAACCCTGGCAGGTGGTGCCGCATGCCGCGAAGGTGGTGCGTTCCGGCGGCATCTACCTCAGTTTCGTGCCGACCGTGCCGCAGGTGATGCAAACGGTGGAAGCGCTTGAACGGACCGCGCTGTTCGGCATGATCGAGACGTTTGAAACGCTGCTGCGGACCTGGTCGATTCAAGGGCGTAGTGTCCGTCCGGACCATCGAATGGTGGCGCATTCCGGATTCATTACCGTCGCGAGAAAGGTCGAGGCCGGTTGGTGGCCGCAGGTAAGCAGGACGATAGCAGCAGGAACGGCCGGTGAAGGGGAACCAGACGCAGGGATTGAAGAGGAGTCGACGGCATGAATCGGTTACAGGGCAAAGTGGCCATCGTGACCGGTGGCAATGCGGGAATAGGCGAGGCCATCGCCAAAATGTTCGCCGATGAAGGGGCCTCCGTCGTGGTAACCGGCCGCCGGAAGGGTGAGCTTGACCGCGTGGTGAAGGGCATCGGCGTGAACGGGGGGCGTGCGCTGGCCGTCGCCGGCTCGGTCACGGATGAGGCGCATGTACGGGATGTGATCGCGCAGACCATACGCACCTTCGGCAAGCTGCATATCCTCATCAACAATGCCGGGGTCGGTGATTTCGGGAAGCGGTTGCATGAAATGGACGATGCCACCTGGATCAATGTATTGGACATCAACCTTACCGGGGTTTTCCGCATCACTCGCGCAGCGGTTCCGGAGCTGATCAAGAGCGGCGGCGGAGCGATCGTCAATATTTCCACCGTGGCCAGCCTGGTCGGAATTCGCGGCCTGCCGGCCTATGCCGCATCGAAAGGCGGGCTGGATGCGTTGACCCGATCCATGGCCGTCGATTACGCGCCGGACCACATCCGCTGTAATGTGGTGAACCCCGGCCTGGTAGACACGCCCATGGCGGCCCCTCTGATGGACGATCCATCCAGCCTTGAACCGATTATGGCGCATTATGCGATTCGCCGGCCTGGAAAGCCCGAAGAGGTGGCGAAATTGGTGTTGTATCTGGCCTCGGATGAGTCCTTATGGGTGACGGGAGCGACATTTCCCATCGACGGAGGCATGACCATCAGTAAAGGATGAACGGAGGCGATCATGATGGTGATACAACGTCTGCAGGTCGTCGTTCTCTGGACCTTCTTTCTGACTGTCTTCCTCTGTGGGTCGCGGGCATCATTCCTGGAGCCGGCTCAAGCGGCGGAGGCCATAGAATTTTCCGGAACGGTTCTGTCGATAGATGTCTCAGCGGGAAAATTCGCCGTCAAGAAGGACGGCGGCGGGAGTCGGTTCACATTCGTGGTTAATCAACAGACCCATTTCGATGGCGGGCCGAAGACCATCAAGGACCTCGAAAAAGGCGAGCGGGTGACGGTGCTCTATCACATGCAGGGATCTCAGTACCTGGCAATACACGTCACACGCACGAAGTGAAGCACTCACGTATGGATATCACGCCTCAGACTCAATGGTGCGGCATCATCGGCAATCCGGTGGAGCATTCGCTGTCACCGGCTATTCACAATGCGGCCTTTCTAAAAATTGGGCTGAATCTGGTGTACTTGGCATTTCGCGTGGAATCGATCGGGGACGCGCTGAAAGGGGTGCGGGCATTGGGCAATGCGCTGGGATTCAGCGTGACGATTCCGCATAAGGTAGCAGCCATTCCATTTCTGGATGAAGTCGAGTCCACCGCTAAACACATCGGCGCCATCAATACCATTGTCGTCGAAGATGGAAAATTGAAGGGATACAATACCGATGCCTCCGGCGCATTACGCGCCTTGAAGGAAGGTGGGGCCTTGCTCGACGGGCACAGGGTTTTAATCGTAGGGTCGGGCGGCGCTGCGAGAGCGATTGCCTTCTCGCTGGCGAGCAACTCCGGAGCTGCCGGTCTGACGATTCTCGGTATTGAGGAAACCGAGAGACAGAAGCTGGTGAAGGACTTGCGGGAGAAGACGAACAGTCCCATCGAAGACGGCCCGCTGACCTTGGACATGCTCCGTAACTGGGTGCCGCACGTGCGCACGGTGATTCATTGCACGCCGGTGGGCATGCATCCCAAAATCGATGAGTCATGCCTTCCGGCTGATCTGTTCAGACCGGAACTGACGGTCATGGACATCGTCTATAATCCGCGCGAAACGAAGTTGTTGCGGGAAGCGAAGGCGGCCGGTTGTCGGACCATTTCGGGGCTGGAGATGTTCCTGAATCAAGCCGTGCTGCAGTTCGAGCTCTGGACGAACCAGCCGGCCCCGACCGACGTGATGCGGCAAGTGTTGGAATCCCGCTTCGCATGAAGATTCCCCTTCTCCCGGAGACGCAACCGCGCCCAACTCTCTTTCCTCGGCTATGGAACCCCGCATGAATCTGGTGTTGATCGGCTATCGCGGAACCGGCAAGAGCACGGTCGGTAGGCTCCTTGCCCGTGCGCTGCATCGCGACCTGGTATCTACGGATGCCGAGATTGTAAAACAGGCGAAGCTCTCCATTCCTGAGATCGTGAAGCAGTTCGGGTGGGACCATTTTCGGGATTTGGAGTCGGCTGTCTGCCGGGATTTTGCCGCACGTAACGAGTTGATCATTGATACCGGCGGCGGCGCTATTTTGCGGCCTGAAAATGTGGAACTCCTGCGGCGTACCGGGACGCTCGTGTGGCTTACGGCTACGGTGGAGACGATCACCCGCCGTATCGGAGGCGATACGCAACGCCCGTCATTGACCGGTACACAATCGTTTACGGAAGAAATTCGTCACGTATTGACGGAACGGACGCCAAAGTATGAGGCGGCGGCGGACCATATCATACAGACCGATGGCGCCTCGGCGGCAGAGGTCGCCGATCGCATTATGGAGCGGATCTTTCGCCGGCCGGTCAAATCTTCGTGAAGTTGAATGCCTGGTAAGCCGGCGTAGGGCTTTGCCATTCTTGACAACTCCTGAGCAACATGGTTCTTATACCGGCGCGCGCCCGTAGCTCAATTGGATAGAGCATCGGACTTCGGATCCGAGGGTTGGGGGTTCAAGTCCCTCCGGGCGCACCATATAATCAATAGGTTGCATCTTTTCTTCCGTTTTCTCCTCTTCGCAGGTCACGGTTTTGGTCACGGTTCCAGCCAGACTTCCTCGATTCACGGCCTCGCGAAGATGTCCGGGGGCAAGGTGGGCATACCGGAGCGTCGTCTCAATATCGCGGTGCCCGAGGATCTCCTTCACCGACACCAGATCGACCCCTGCCATGACACGGCGGCTGGCTGCGGTATGTCGGAGTGAATGCCAACAGGCTCCGGTGATTCCTGCTCGTCTCAAGCCAGGTTCAAAGGCACGCCGAAGGAATGCCCGACTGTCCATCGGGTGAGTCACGCTCTTTAAGCCTGGGAACACCCAAGCCGACCGAAGGAACGAGTCGAATGATCTCAGAATGGTCTTGGCTCCTTCACTCAGGGGTACATGCCGGGTTTTGCCTCCTTTCGGGAGAGGCAGGGTCAGGACCTCGTTTTCCAGATCGACCTGGTTCCACCGGAGCGAGAACTGCTCTCCTCGTCTCAACCCTGTCTCGACGGCGAAGGCCACCAAGTTCCAGTCATCCGGGGTCATCACGCCCCTTAACCGGTCCAGTTCTTCACTCGCCAGGAATCGCGTCCGGTTGGCTTCCGGGAAGAACTTGAGACTAGACACTGGGTTCTTGGTCAACTTGTCATCTTTGACGGCTAACATGAGGACGTGCCGAAGGAAGGCAAAATGCCGATTGATCGTGGCATCCGCCCACAGCCGTTGCGGTTCCTTCGTATTCACCTTCATCTTGGCGCGCATTTTGGCCTGAATTCGCCGGAGATCATCGACCGTAATCTGTGTGATTAGGCGACTTCCAATAAGCAGCGACCAGCGCCGCCCATAAAGCACTTCGCCAGCTTTGTTGCGGTTCACAGTTCCTTCGAGGTAGCGTTTGATCCAAGCTCGAAGGGTGATGTCTTTTCGAGGGGCGAATTTCCCAGGGAAATAGGTCCCTTCCCGAATATCGGCCTTCAATCGACCATACAAAGCTTTGGCCTGTGATTTGGTGTCACAGCGATGCCAGCGCTCCCGTCCGTTGGCATACAGACGTACCCACCAGCCTTTGCGGCCCTTTCGCTGGGTGATACCTCTATCCTTTCCCGCTTGTCTTGCCACGGCGGCTCTCCTTTCGTTCTCCGGTCTTCTGGGCCTCGCGCCACTTTCTCGCCGCGACTCGGTTCTGGCAGCGCGGCTGGCAGTATACCTGGTCGCGCCGGATCGCTAAATAGATCGTCTTGCACTCGGGGCAACGACGAATGTAGTCCCCGGACTGGGCCAGGAGGTG
>JAJFBJ010000134.1 GCA_020697375.1 Nitrospira sp.
TCGCCGAAGATTTCCCCGATCTTGTACTCGATGGTGTTCGGCCCGCTGGCCTTCTGCTTGAAGCCATGAAGGTAAGGAAAAAGCTTGAGAGAAACGAAGTCACGCAGGTCGTCGCCGGTCTGGGCCTTGTTGTGGTCGATCTGGCCGTCTTTACCCTTTGGCGCGGCCCAGTTGTCCCAGCGGTAGTCTTTGTCGAGAATGAAGCTGTAGCGTTTGCCCTCCAGCTTGGCTTCGTCTGCCTTGTCTTGCTCCAGCCCGTCGAGGTATTTCAAGAACAGGAGCCAGGAGGTCTGCTCGGTATAGTCCAGCTCAGTGGTACATCCGGCCTCCTTCCTCAGCACGTCGTCGATGTTTCTAAAGGCTTGCTCAAACATGCAGGGTTGCTCCATGGAACTCTATAACGATTATGCCATTCGCGCCGAAGAATACCCTTCTCGCGAGGAGAAATCATCTCAGATTTGGCTCGGGAAAGGTGGAAGACGAGACAGCAAATGTTACGGTAGGGGGTGGCCTTATGGGGCTTAGTAAGGAAGTTCAGTTAGGTGAGCGAGAGGAGAATCTTCTCGCGCTCGGCGGGCGAGAATTCGTGTCCATAGAATCGAAGAAAGAGGGCTTGCCGCAGGGCGGCGGGAGCTATACCAGGGTGCTGCTCATAGATCGACGCCGTGGCAAGCGCCTTCGCGGTATCGAACATGGAGCAGGCCATCCGAAGCCGCTCTTCCCCATCTCGCCGGAGACGCAGCGAACGGAACAGCGCCTCTACCTCGGGGGTCGTATCGTTCATTGTCTGACCTCCGTGAGCAAGGCCTCGATCCCCAACTCCGCGGCCCATCGCGACACATAGGTCATGTCGATGTCGCGAGTGAGCCGTGGAACGGTATAAAAGTTAGCTGCCATAGATCCTGTCAGCATGTACGAGATTCCCGCGCCTTCCAGGCGGCTTGTGACAGTTTTAAGAACCTCCAGCTCTTCACTCATGCAGACAGTCCGACGTGTCAGCGCCCCTGTGCTCCTGATGTGTCTAATGAGCCAGAATACCCGTTTGACCCTACGAAGACAATCAACCCATAGACGTGCGCGGCTAACAGTATGCTGGCCTTTCTTCACAACCGCGATCAGTTCTCGAATCGTTTCAGGAGAATGGAAGCCGCAATAGGCCGGCCATGGCTTGACTCCCATTTTCACCGGCTCCTATAATTCGGCGATTCGACAGGTAACCAGCTGATTTGGCGTAGAGAATGGCAGATTTTACGCACTTCAACGAGTCGGGACGGGCACGGATGGTCGATGTCGGGGCGAAGGCCTCGACCGAGCGTCTCGCGACCGCGCAAGCCACCGTGTTCCTTCAGCCTGCTACCCTCGAACAGATTCAGCGCGGAAAAATCGCCAAGGGCGACGTGCTGGCGGTAGCCCAGGTAGCCGGAATCATGGGGGCCAAGAAGACGCCCGACCTTATCCCCATGTGCCATCCCATCCTGCTGACCAGCGTCGATATCTCTTTTCAAGAAGCATCTCAACCGGATCGCGAGGGACGTTGCTCCATTACGATTACGGCGACGGCCAAGACCACCGGTCCGACCGGCGTGGAGATGGAAGCGATGACCGCCGCCTCGGTGGCCGCCTTGACCATCTATGATATGTGCAAGGCGATCGATCGGGGCATGAGTTTCAGCGATATCTGCCTGTTGGCGAAATCGGGCGGGAAGTCCGGCGCCTATATGCGACCGGCCTAAGCCTGGGGCGCGACTTGTTCCTGCGGGAGTGAAATGGGAACTGTAACATGGTGACGGTGCGACTCTTCGGCATGACCAAGATGCTGGCGGGGAATCAGGCGACGCTATCCCTGGCGCTTCCGAGCGGGCGGAGGGTCAAGGACCTGGTCGCCGTGATCGAAGCGGCCCATCCGAAGATCGGCGAATTGCTGCAGAAGAAAAAGGTGCTCCTGTCGGTGAATCAGGACATTGCGCATGAGGATCTTGAAGTGAAAGATGGAGATGAGATCGCGTTGCTGCCGCCGTTCGCGGGCGGCTGCTGAAGGCTGTTGAAAAAACCCTGCCGCCGAGCGGGCTTTTTAAGCATCCTTCGGGATAGACTGTGAAATGGAACCTAAGCTGGAAGAAGGACAACCTATGAGTCTCGAACCGGTCACCAGGGCCGATCAGGCGGTCACCGACGATGAAGCCATGCTCGTCCGTGTGCAGCAGGAAGATTTTTCGATCGACGAAGAGTTGAGCCGGGTGCGCCGGCGGTCCAAGCGGATCGGCGGCATTGCCATGTTCCTGGGCACGGCCCGCGACCGGTCGAAAGGCAAGGACGTGGACAGCATCACCTTCGAGCATTACGAAGGAATGGCACAGAAAAAGTTGCGCGAGATTCGCGAGCGCGCGCTGAAGGACTTCGACGTGATCGAAACGCTCGTCCTGCATCGCTACGGCGAAATCGGCATCGGCGAAAACATCGTGTTGATCATCGTGGGCGCCGAGCATCGCGCGGAGGCGTTTCGTGCCTGCAAGTGGGCGATCGACGAGCTGAAGCAAATTACGCCGATTTGGAAACTCGAACGCACCCCCGAAGGGGAAGTGTGGGTCGAGGAGCACCCATAACCTCCGAGTGCAGTCAGGAGAGCAGGAGGCCGGCGCCTTCGAGTCATGATGGAACAAGGCATGCTCGATACCACAGTTCCCACGATCCACGACCGGTTGGGGCGTCCGCTCCGAAGCCTGCGCCTGTCCGTGACGGACCGCTGCAATCTTCGATGCAAATATTGCATGCCCGAAGATGACTATGCCTGGCTGCCGCGCGATACCATCTTAACTTTCGAAGAGATGGCCCAGCTCACCACGGTCTTTACCGAGCTGGGCGTGGACAAGGTCCGCCTCACGGGAGGGGAGCCGCTGCTGCGCCGTGATCTTCCACGCTTCGTCCGTCAACTTTCCGAGAATCGACAGATCACCGAAATTGCCCTCACCAGCAACGGGGTGCTCATGGCCGACCAGGCCGCCGACCTGTCGTTTGCCGGCCTGAATCGCGTGACGATCAGTCTGGATACGTTGCGGGCCGACCGGTTTCGCGCATTGACCAAGCGCGATCTCCACCATCAGGTATTCGACGGCATCAAGGCGGTGGTGCAGGCCGGGTTCCCCTCGCTCAAATTCGATACGGTCATCATCAAAGGGTACAACGATGATGAACTCATCGACCTCATCGAGTACGGAAAGACGGTCGGCGCCGAAGTGCGATTCATCGAATATATGGATGTCGGAGGGGCCACGGAATGGTCCATGGGCAAAGTGCTCTCTCGGGCGGAGATGCTGGAGCGAATCGGCTTACACTATGGCGGGGTGAAGCCGATCGTCGAGAACAGCGTCGCGCCGGCTGAACGGTTCGTGCTGCCGGACGGCACGATCTTCGGCATTATTCCTTCGACCACCACGCCGTTCTGCCGCTCCTGTGACCGTAGCCGGCTCACGGCTGATGGGATGTGGTATCTCTGTCTCTACGCGAAAGACGGGCTCGACTTGCGGGGACCGCTACGCGCGGGCCGCTCCCGCGACGAATTGAAGGCGCTGATCACCGCCGCCTGGCAGGGGCGTGCCGATCGGGGAGCCGAAGAGCGAAAAGCTCTGGAAGTACTGGGGCTGCGGGAACAACGACTCATTGAAATCAACCGGCTGCGTGAAGATCCGCATCTGGAAATGCATGCGCGAGGGGGATGATCCACTGCTCGTACGGCTTCCTGTGTTGGTTCAGCGACCACCCATCTCTTCATCTCCTCCCGACCATCAGGTCAATTCACGCTCATCGCAGCCTCCCGCGCGGTGGAATCAGACATTCTGACCTCTCTGCCCCATCACTCCGATCGCCACGAGCAGTTCTCTCCTTCGCCTGGCACTGATTCAACGTGCCTCTCCATGCCGAACCGTTCACTGAGACCAGCGCCTCGATTCGATCTGGAAGCGGCTGTCGGTATGGCGGATATTGCGATCGTACTGGTCGTCTGATGCCACATTCGAGAGGTCTTAGAAATCCATCCCGGTCGATGGAAGTCGCAGGCTAGTCGCCCCCGCTTCGCCAAAGTTCCCCGTTGCGTCGCCATGGATCCCATGCGTAAGATTGTCCGTCGACATGTTCGATCCCCACACCCTGACAATTTTGAGTTTCGGATTCGTCCTGGGGCTGCGTCACGCCTTGGACGCGGACCATCTCGCCGCGCTATCGACGGTGCTGGCCGAACGGCCCTCGGTGCAAGCCTCTACCAGCATCGGATTTTTTTGGGGACTTGGGCACACGCTCATGCTGTTGTGTGTCGGGACCGCGCTGATGGCGTTGAATCTTACTATTCCCGAATCGCTGGCGACTGTGTTTGAGTTTGCGGTGGGCATCATGCTGGTGGGACTGGGACTCTCGCTGGCCCGCCGAATCTATCGTGAGCAATGGCACCTCCACGCGCATGACCATGAAGGGCGGCCGCATGTGCATCTGCATAGCCACCATGTGCGGCCGGATCACGCGCATGCGCATTGGTACCAAGGATCGTTGCGTCCGCTCGTGATCGGCATGGCGCATGGACTCGCCGGATCGGCAGCGCTCATGCTGATCGTGCTTTCGACGGTGACAGGGATCGGTCAGGGGATCGGTTACATCGTGCTGTTCGGAGTCGGCTCGATTCTTGGGATGGTCGGCGCCGGAGCGTTGCTCAGTTTGCCGGTGCTCTATTCCCTGTCCGCCGGGCAGGCCGCCTATCGAATGGTCCAAGGTCTGGCCTGCCTTGCAAGCATTGGTCTGGGATTGTTGATGATGGTGCGGATCGGGTTGGGCGGCGGATGGTCATAGCCTGACCGACGAATTCCTCCTGACGTACGACTGTCGCGCCGGCGAACAGATTCAGCAGCCCAAATCAGCAACTGGTTACCCTTCGCAAATCTCTGTGCTCCTTCCGAAGAGGTATGCTATTCTGCCGCGCAGTGCGATGTCGCACCCGCCATAGCATGAGATGAAGCGAAGCATACACTTCACGCTTGGCGCAAAGGTCTTTGAGCCCGATGGTCGACCTGAGTGAAGGTGTCCGGCGGGAACCGAGGCAATACACTCGCCGCGCGGCCCTGCTTGAAGAGCGTCAAACCCTTGTACTGTAGGTGAGCATAGATGGCGTGGTTTAAGAAAGAGAAGACCGAGGAGGTAGATCCTCCGAAGCGCTCCAAGGTAGCGGAAGGCATGTGGCTGAAATGCAACCACTGCCGGGAAATCGTGTATCGCAAAGAGGTGGACCGCAACAACAAGGTTTGTCCCAAGTGCGACTATCACTTTCCCATCTCGGTCATCGATCGTATCAACCTGCTGGTCGATCTCGGCACCTTCAAAGAATGGGACGCCGAGCTGGAGCCGCAGGACCCGCTGGAGTTTCATGATACCCGTTCCTATAAAGACCGGATCAAGGCGCAGCAGGAAAAGACCGGCCGGAAAGATGCCATGGTGATCGGCCAGGGGGCTATCAATGGGCGCAAGGTGGCGCTGTGCGTCTTCGATTTCGGTTTTATGGGCGGCAGCATGGGATCGGTGGTCGGTGAGAAAATCTGCCGCGCCGTCGATCGGGCGTTGGAGGGACGCTTGCCGTTGATCCTGGTGACGGCCTCCGGTGGAGCCCGCATGCAGGAAGGCATTCTCTCGCTCATGCAAATGGCTAAAACCTCCGCCGCAGTGGCGAAGTTGGGAGAAGCCAAATTGCCGTTCGTCTCGATTTTGGCCGATCCGACCTTCGGTGGAGTCACCGCCAGCATCGCCATGCTGGGGGACGTCATCATCGCCGAACCGAAGGCCTTGATCGGGTTTGCCGGCCCGCGTGTCATCGAACAGACGATCAAGCAACAATTGCCCGATCAATTTCAGCGGGCTGAGTTTTTGCTCGATCATGGGATGATCGACATGATCGTCGAACGCAAGCAGTTGAAAGAAGCCGTCAGCACGCTGGTCGGTCACTTCTAGTGAGCACGGCCTTATCACGATGACCTATTCCGCCACCGTGCAGTTTCTCTACGGCCTGCAGCAGCACGGCATCAAGTTGGGCTTGGAGACAATTCGCGCCTTGCTCACCAGGGTGGGGGAGCCTCACAGGCGCTATCCCGTCCTCCATATCGGCGGGACCAACGGCAAGGGCTCGACTGCGGCCATGGTCGCGGCGATCCTGCAGGCATCCGGCCATCGTGTCGGGCTCTATACCTCTCCGCATCTCATCGATTTTCGGGAACGGATTCGGGTCGATGGCGTCATGATTGCCGAAGGCCGCGTGAGCGAATTAGTCGAGGCCCTGCAAGCAGCCGCGGCCCCCGACTTGGCGCCGACCTTTTTTGAGTTCACGACGGCGCTGGCTTTCCGGTATTTTGCCGAATGTCGGGTCGATGTGGCGGTGCTGGAAGTCGGCATGGGCGGCCGGTTCGACGCCACCAATGTCGTGGAGCCGCTGGCCGTCGCCATCACCACGATCGGCTTGGACCACGAGACATATCTCGGTTCGACGGTGGAGTCGATCGCGTTCGAGAAGGCTGGAATTATCAAATCCGCCTTGCCGCTGGTGATGGGTCGCATCGATCCGCCGGCTCGCCGGGTGATCGAAGATCTGGCATTCTCGCAGGGGGCTCTTCTGTATAGTCTTGGCCGGGATTTTCGCTGCGAAGGATCTTCGACGGCTGATTGCCGCTATGTCGGGATGACCGCCCGGTATGACCATCTATCCTGTCCTCTTCGGGGACGGTTTCAACTCGACAATATCGCCTGCGCATTAGCGTTGATCGAGCTGGCAAGAGAGCGAGGTGTGGCGGTCGAGGAAACAGCCGTTCGCACCGGATTGCAGAAGGTTCACTGGGAAGGCCGGCTGGAAATCGTAGGGGAAGCGCCGACTGTCATCGTGGATGGCGCGCACAATCCCGCCGCCGCCGCCGTCCTAGCGGAGTATCTTGCCGAATGGCGCCGCGCGAGGCCCGCTGCGCGGGTGACCTTGATCGTCGGGATGATGCGGGATAAACATCCGCGTGAATTTCTCACTCCCTTGCTGCCGCTGGCCGATTCGTTGATCCTGACCCAAGCCGACCTGCCCCGCGCGACTCCAGGGGCCGATCTTCAGGCCTTGCTTCTTGACTCTGCGCCCTCTGTGCAAGTGGCGACCACGCCGGCTGATGCGCTGTCCCGTGCGAAGCGCTTCGCCGCTCCATCCGATCTGATTTGTATCACGGGATCCTTGATGCTGGTCGGCGAGATCAAAGCCTTTCTTCGAGGGTATTCCCTCTCACCCGTTCGTGGCTGAAATGGGGCCAGAGCGCGACTCGGCCGTCTGGCGGATGATCAGTCGACTGGTTTCGGCTCTCATCTGTGCGATCTTCTGGCTTTCTCCGGCATTCGAATCCGCCTGGGGACAATCGACGGTCACTACGCCATCTCCCACGAATCAGCCCCTCACGGTCACCGCCGAGCGTATCGACCATCTTCAGGAACAGGACGTGTACGAAGCGGACGGATCGGTCGTCATCACGCAAGGTCCTTTTCGGCTCACGGCCGACCATGTGACGATCAACGCCTTGCCCGGTACACTCGTGGCGACCGGACACGTGCATCTGAAGGATCCGAATGCCGATCTCAAATCCGAGCGGCTGGAGTTGAATGTGAACACGGAGGCCGGTGTCGTCACCCACGGGTCGATGTACATGCGACCCAGCAATTCATTTTTCACGGGACGAATCATCAGGCGCCTGTCCGAGGATCATTACCGTATCAAGGAGGGAACGTTTACCAACTGCGACGCAAAAAACGGAGAACTGCCTGCCTGGCGATTCAAATTCGAAGATCTCGATGTGAACACCGGCGACAGCATCGGGATGAAACGGGGATGGCTTTGCATGCGCGACATCCCGATCATCCCGGTGCCGACGCTGACCTATCCGCTCGACATACGCCACAGCGGATTCCTCATTCCGACACCAGGCTATGACAACCGATTCGGTCTGCGATACCAACAGGGCTATTTCTGGGCGATCAATCCCAGCCAGGACCTGACGATTTCTCCCTCCTACTATTCGAATCTCGGCTACGGGAGCGATTTCCTCTATCGGTATTACTTGAATCGACGATCGAGCGGACAGTGGTTTGCGAGCGTCCTCCAGCAAACCCAACTGCCGAACGTTTCGGGAGTGGATCAGACCGGTACGGATGATCGACGTCTACGAGGACTCATCACCGGCCGGCATATCCAGCAGGTGACGGACACGCTCATGCTCCGCGGGCAGGCGTCCTTCGTGTCGGATCGCGAATATCTCCAGCAGCTCAGCAATTCAGGAGCCCAACGGGCCTCGCCGAGCGGAGAATCCAGTTTGCTGGCGACGCAACGGCTGCCGTACGGAAGCGCGTATTTCTTTGGCCAGTATCTTCAACCCTTGAATTCCGGCGGCCCCGACACGTTTCAGCGGCTTCCGGAGGTCGGCTATGTCTTGCCGAATACGTCGCCGCTCGGGATGCCGTTTCTTCTCAACCTCGACAGCAACTTCGTGAACTTTTATCGCGA
>JAJFBJ010000135.1 GCA_020697375.1 Nitrospira sp.
TCTTTGCGACGCGAGAACAAAGCTGGCGGACTTTTTCAGCATCCTGCTAGAATGCATCGGTGATTTCACAGCTATGACACTCATCCTTCCCAGTAGTTCAAATTCCGTTGTCAGTGATCTTCGGCAGCTCCTCGGGCAGACGAAGGTTCAACAGGATATCCCCACGCTGACAGCCTATGCGGTCGATGCCAGCATCTATCGCATGACGCCGCAAGCCGTGGTCCTCGTGGAATCCGAGGAGGATATCCAGAGCGTGGTGCAGTTCGCCGTCTCCCGGGGCATCCCGCTCACGCCGCGCGCGGCAGGCACCAATCTCACCGGTTCGGCCATCGGTTCGGGCATCATCCTGGATGTGTCTCGAATGAACCGCATCCTTGAGGTGAATGAACAGGAGCGCTGGGCGCGAGTACAACCGGGGATCGTGCTGGCTGAGTTGAACAGGCAGCTGAGCCGGCGGCATCTCCTCTTCGGTCCCGACCCCTCCAGCGGGGATATGTGCAAACTCGGCGGGATGCTGGCCAATAACTCCTCCGGTCCCCACACGCTTATCTACGGCGCCGTAAAAGATAATGTGCAGGCATTACGGGTATGCCTGCCGTCCGGCGCATGGCTTTCCGCCTCGCCGCTGAGCCTGAACGATTCGGCGCTGGCCGACACGCTCGCCGCCCACCCATCCCTCAAGCGGATTTTCGATCTCGTGCAGCAGCAGCGCGCATTGATCGATGCCAAGCGGCCGACGGTCAGCAAGAACAGTTGCGGGTACAACCTATTCGGATTGGCTGATGCCCTGGACCGGCGGTTGTTTGATCTTCCCAAGCTGTTCGTCGGCAGTGAGGGCACGCTCGGCGTCATGAGCGAAGCGACCATTCGTCTGGTTCCCAAACCCCAGGGCACGCTGACAACCTTGATTCATTTTCGCCGGTTGGAAGAAGTCGGAGACGCGGTTCCGCATTTGTTGAGTCTTCGGCCGAGCGCCCTCGAAGTCATGGATACCAACACGCTGAACCTGATCGGCCGTTCGGCGCATGGGATTCCCGCCGATGCCGCCGCCACGTTGTTGGCCGAACTCGACAGCCACGAGGGCGAAGCTGATCTGCGCGAACGGGCCGACCGAATGGCTGCAATCTGCCGACGGTACCAGCTCTGTGCCGATCTCACCTTCGCCTACGACAAGGAACAGCGAGATCAGTTGTGGAAAGCGCGGAAGGCGCTCTATCCGACGCTCTATCGGTTCGACCCTCGCAAGAAGCCGATCAACTTCGTCGATGATGTCGTCGTGCCGGCCAGCCGCATCAGTGAACTGATCCGTTACTTGGAGACATTTTTCGAGGGACAACATGTGCCGGTGGCGATCTTCGGCCACATCGGGAACGGCAATGCCCACATCGTGCCGCTGCTCGACGTGAACGACAAGCAGGACTTCGACACAATGGTCCGGGCCTACCATGAAATCCATCACACCGTTCTTTCGCGTTTCAGCGGATCCATTTGTGGCGAGCATGGCGACGGGCGGGTGCGGGCCGAATATGTTCGCAAGATGTTCGGCGAAGAGCTGTATCAGCTGTTCGTGCAGGTGAAACGCACGATCGATCCCACCAACGCGATGAACCCGGGGGTCAAGATCAGCGAGGCTCCCTTTACCGAGCATATCGATTATCAGCGACTTTCCAAATCCTGCGCGACCTGCGCGAAATGCAATTCCGTCTGCCCGGTCTACGACGTGTTCCAATCGGAAGACATGAGTTCCCGCGGCTGGTTCGAGATCGTCACGGCGAAGGACTACAGCTACCTGAACTCGAAGCGGGTAGTAGAGGCCTGCCTGAACTGCAAGTCTTGCCGGACGATTTGCCCGGCCGGGGTTGATGTTTCCGAATTGATATTGCGGCGTCGCGCCGAGCATCCCAATGAAGCCTCGCGGTGGATCTTTGCACTCCAGGCCAAGCTGCCGATATTTGAAGCGATCCTTAAGGTCTTAGCCGGAACGCAACATCTGTGGGATCGTCCGTTCCCGCGCGCGATGTTCGAACGCCTGGCAGCCCCGATGCTGCGCCGGATCGCTCCCACGGCAAAGCTCCCTGCAGACATGGTCCTTCCCAAACTGGCGGCGACACACTTGCGCGATCGATATCCGGAGCTCACGCAGGCTCCGAAGCAGCCGGCGTCTTCCGGCGTCGCGTACTTTCACGGCTGTGCCGCGAATTACTTTCAAGATGGAGTAGGCGATGCGGTCATCAGCGTGATGCGAAAGCATGGAATAGAACCGGCCATGCCCGCGCAGCGTTGTTGCGGGACGCCGATCGAAACCTATGGGCATGTAGATCTCGTGAAGGAGAATGCCCGCTTCAACATTCAGTCGTTGGCCGGTTACGAGACCGTGGTGACCGGATGCGCCTCCTGTACCCTCATGCTAAAGGAATACAAGAAGTTCTTCGAGACCGAACCTGACAGGCAGGCGGCGGACAGGTTGGCGAAAAAAGTCATGCACGTGACGGAATTCGTCGCCCGATCGGACAAGCAACCGGTGATGGGCGCGCTGGACGGACCGGTCCGTCGCGTGACGTACCACTCTTCCTGTCATCTGCGGGCCGCCGGAGTCACGAAGGAGCCGCGCCAGATCCTGAAGCAATTGCCCGGAACGGAGTATGTGGAGATGACGGATGCCGATCGCTGCGCCGGGGGGGCGGGAACCTATGCGATAAAAGATTACGACACCTCGCAAAAGATCTTCGAGCGAAAGCGGCGGAACATCGAGGAGAGCGGGGCGGAGACGGTCGCCACCAGTTGTCCGGCTTGCATGATTCAACTCAGCAATGGGCTGCGCGGCCGCGTGGCGGTCAAACATGTCGCGCAGTTGCTCAACGAGGCCTATGAGTCGGGCGCTCACCGCGGCGAGCGGCCCGAGGCAGGCCGATGACCTTTCGGAAAGCCGATCTTGTCTTTGTGGCATTAGCGCTGCTGGTTGTCGGGGGCGTGACACTCCTGCCGTCTCCGCGGGACCGCAATCCGAAAGTGCCGGTCAACAGTGATCATCAGGGGGTGACGCTGGAACAGGACTGCCTAGCCTGTCATGTGCCGGCGGGTAGCCGCCCGCTGCCGGTGCAGCATCCCAAGCGGCAGGACTGTCTGCATTGCCACGCGAGAGCGCAGGGGTAGGAATGCCCGACAGGAGACGGGCGCCACGGATCGGCGAATCACCAGTGCAATGGGGCACTGAACACCTCAGCTAGGGGAGAGGAAGAACCGATGGTCAAAGTGCTGATTCTTGGAGTAACGTTACAACAGCGGGTGCCTGAGACGGAATTGGATCTCGATCTTGCCGCCCCGACGGCCATTAAAAAACTGCTGGAAGCCCATCCCGACGAACTCTCCGCCCTGGCGCCGTTTGCACAGCGAGGCGAGTTGATCGTCACAGTGAACAGGAAAGTGGGATCGCTCGATTCCCTCGTCAAGGATGGCGACGTCCTTAAAATCGCTCATCAATCGAGAGCGTCCTATGACGGCACCACGGACATTCCTACCTGATCAAACGAGCGGCGAGGGATCTCGTCGCTCGCTCTTCGTCATTCTTCAAGCGATACGGTAGATTTTTGAGCGGCTCGCCGCTAGACTGTGGCCGGAAAAATCGGCCTTGCGTGCGAGCGCCGTCAACCGGCGGTATCAGCACCGCCGACTCTCACTTGCCGATGAGGATCGATGTCGCGCAACGATCAGGCTGTCCGTCTGTTGGTGGTGCTTCAAAAGCTGGAAACCTCGCGGCAGGGGATCACGTTGGAGCAACTCGCCGAATTCCTTGCGCCAGGCTCGACCCGGCACCCCCGCACCCTCCGCCGCGATCTCGCCGCTTTGGAAGAAGCCGGCTATCCCCTGGTTACCGAGCGGATCAATGGTCACACCTGCTGGCGGCTCATGGAAGGATTTCGTTCTGTCCCCGGCCTGCGGTTCTCGCCCACCGAGTTGATGGCGCTGACCTTCAGCCGCCGGCTCATCGCGCCGCTCGAAGGCACCGAATTGCACAGCTCGTTGCAATCGGCGTTAGGCAAGGCGGCCGCCGCGCTTCCGCCGCAAGGCGTGGCCCTGGTCCAGCAACTCGACGGCACATTCACCGTCGGACTGGGCCCGCACAAACGCTACCGACAGCATCGCGAAACCATCGACCGCCTCACCAGGACCATCGCCGACAAGACCACCATTCAGTTGCGCTACGATTCGGCCTCGCGCGGCCGGACGACCAGACGCGAGGTTGATCCCTATCGGCTCTGGTATGCTTCCGGCGGCCTGTACCTCATCGGCTACTGCCACTTGCGAGGTGAACCGCGCATGTTCGCCGTGGAACGCATCAAATCCGTGACGCCGACCGACCATCCTTATCAGATCCCCTTGCACTTCGACCTCGACGCCTTCGTGCAAGATGCGTTCACCGTCATGCGCGGACCCCGCATCGATATGGAGTTGGAATTCGACAAGGCCACAGCCGCTTGGGTGAAGGACCGGGTATGGCATCCCACGCAGAGCAGCAAGCGGGTGAAAGGCGGCGGATTGCGCATGACCCTTTCGGTCGCCGATAGCAGGGAACTCGTCGGGTGGGTCTTGAGCTTCGGGAGCGGCGCGAAGGTGCTCAAACCGGATACTCTACAGATAGCGGTGAGGGAAGAAGCCAGAAGGATCACTGAACAACAATAGTTTTATGTTGTGACCTTGGATGTCACGCGGCCATGGTAGTCTCGCCCAGGCCATGAAGATCGGCGGCATCAAGCCGTCGATCGCACCGAACAGGAGGATGCCATGCCGATCACGCGACTAGCTCTATGCCTGCTGCTGTGCGCGCCCTTCATCACACTGGCCCATGCCCAGGATCTGGGGAACCTGAGCGCTAATCCCTTCGCCCTCGACTCCACCGCCAATGCCTTCGCCCAGGGGAGTCCTTTTGCGCCGAACGGGGTGAACAATCCGTTCAGTCGCTACGGAAGCCGATTCAGCAATCAGTCGGCGACGAATCCCTTCGCTACGGATGCGCCAAGACTGTACGATCAGCAGGGAAATTATCGCGGCAAGCTCAGCGCCAATCCATTCGACCCCGACTCCACCAGCAATCAATTCGGCCGCTACGGCTCGCCCTTTTCGCCCGACTCACTCAACAACCCGTTTGGCGCAGGCAGTCCATTTCGTCCCGATTCGCCGAATAATCCATTCGGCCGAGGATGGATGATTCAGGGGGACCGGTGAATGGTCGGGCTCAGGACGCCCGGCCGCGCCCTGAAGGATGAATCCGACGGCGCCACATGAAGAAACTTCCCTCCGGACAACTGTACTACTCGCCGAGCGATCTCGTTCGTTATCTCGCCTCGCCCTTCGCGTCCTGGATGGATCGTTACCACGTAGAGCATCCTGGCGCGGTCACTCCGGACGAGGCAACCGATGATGAAGCCCTCATCGCGCAGACCGGCGATCGGCACGAACAGGCGGTCCTCGAGGAGTTCACGTTATCTGTCGCCGGATTGGTCAAGATTCCCAAACATAATTTCGTCGTAGCGTTGGCCGAGACGCGCTCCGCCATCAAGTTCAAGGTTCCCATTATCTATCAGGCGGCTCTGGAAAGCGAGCCCTTTTCCGGGTTCGCCGACTTTCTGATATTGGACGAATCCGCCGGACGCTATCAGGTGTGGGATACCAAGCTCGCGCGCTCGCCCCGACCCTACTATGCCATTCAGTTGTGCTGCTATTCGGACATGCTTGCCGCCGTGACCGGCGCTCCGATTCCGGAAAAATTCGGGCTCATCCTCGGCACGAAAGAGAGGGTGGAGTGCCGCGTCGAGGATTTCATTCACTACTACCGTCACATCAAGACAAGTTTTCTGGCCATGCAGAAAGCCTTTACCGCGCGGATGACGGATCGGCCGGAGCCGCTTCCCCGTGGGGATCACGGTCGCTGGACGTCCCATGCGGAGAGATTCTTCCAGTCTACGGATCATCTCCTGCAGGTCGCCGGCATTACGGTCGGCCAGATCAAGAAGCTGAAGAGGGCCGGCATCGAAACCGTGAAGGACCTCGCCGCAGCCTCCGGAACAATCGTTCGCAAACTCGACAAGCAGTCGTTGGAGAAACTGGCCTCGCAGGCCCGCCTTCAATGCCAGACCCGCGCCGACCGGGACAATGATCCAGATGCTCCGCCTCGTTACGAGCTGCTATCCCAAACCGGAATGAACGGAGAACCGGTGGGTCTCGCCGCGCTTCCGCCCGACCATCCTGCTGATGTTTTCTTCGATATGGAGGGATACCCGCTGGCGGCCGGTGGATTGGAGTACCTGTTCGGCTGCTGCACGCGAAGCGAGCAGCCAGGCTCATGGGGTTTCAAAGACTGGTGGGCGCACGACCGCGATGAGGAAAAGCGCGCCTTCGAGGGTGTTGTCGATTGGCTGTTCAGACGATGGCAGAGCAACCGGGGCATGCACGTCTACCACTACGCCGCCTACGAAATCAGCGCGGTGCGACGGCTGAGCACGCAGCAGGATACCCATCAAGACGAGGTGGATGAGCTGCTGAGGAACGGCGTCTTCGTGGATCTCTATCAAACCGTTCGCCATGGCCTGCGAATCGGCGAAGACAGCTATTCCATCAAGTCGGTTGAGCGCCTGTATCGGCCGAAACGAGTGACGGCAGTGGCGACGGCCGTTGACTCGATCGTCCAATACGCCCGCTGGATCGAAAGCGATCAGCCTGGTGATTGCAACAACAGCCCTATTCTGAAGGGCATCCGCGACTACAACGAGGACGATTGCCGCTCTACGGCGGAGTTGCTGCAGTGGCTCAGGAAAGTGGCGGCTGAACAGGGCATCACCGCCGGGCGGTCAGCTGCCCCATCAGTGCCGTCGATACCACGAGAGCTGCCGCCGGAAGTCGTCGCTCGGCTGGAGACCGTGGCGAAGCTTCGCAAGCAGAGTGACGAGGTTTCGGTCGTCCTCGCTGACGTGATCGACTTTCACCGTCGTGAAGAGAAGCCGATGTGGTGGCGCATGTTCGACCGGGCAGAGGCGACGATCGAAGCGCTCAGAGACGATCCGGCCTGCATCGAGGGCGTGCAAGCCATCGGCGCTCCGGTACCCGACAAACAATCCCTGGTGCAGGCTTATCGCTTCGATCCCGCGCAGGAATGCAAACTTATCGCCGGGGACAAGTCCAAAGTGATGTTCACACACAACTTGGACGCGAAGCTCATTCTGTCGTCGCTCGATAGCTCCGCAGGCAGGTTGGAACTCAGGCTCGGCAAGAAAACTGTGAATGAAAAATTCGGGGGTGTATTTCCCCAGCAAGGTTCACTGCTTCCGGATGAGTATGTTTCAGCGACCGCCATTCAGGTGGCGCTGGCCGATGTGGCCGCACGGCGCCTGTCGAACCAGCTACATGCGCCGGTGGCCGCACTGTTGAATCGTGTACCTCCCGCAGGGATTGTACGACGTGCCGATGACTCGCCGACCGAGGCCGCCATCCGGGTTGCCGGTTCAATGGCCGGTGAATGTTTGGTCATCCAGGGGCCGCCCGGCACCGGTAAGACATTCACCGCCTCGCGGGTCATCACGGCGCTGCTGGCAGCCGGCAAGAAAGTCGGGGTGGCGTCCAACAGCCATAAGGCGGTGGTCAATCTCATG
>JAJFBJ010000136.1 GCA_020697375.1 Nitrospira sp.
GTATCGTTGGATGTGATGACAGGCGCACCGCAGGCCATGGCCTCTAACACCGGCATGCCGAACCCCTCATACAAGGATGGAAATACAAAGAGATCGGCATAGGAGTAGAGCAATCGCAAATCCTCTCTCGATAATCGCCCAGGACACAGAACATGAGCAGCCATTCCATACGAAGCGGCGGTCTGTTCATAGGACCCGAATGCGTGCGTCGGTGACCCGACAAGAAGGACCGTTCGACCATCCAGTTGTCTTCGAATGAGTGAAGCGGCCTCGAGGACCTTTCGATGGTTTTTTCGTGGATCCGCGCCTCCGACAAATAGGATAAACCGATCGGTCTTCAACCCTATGCGCTGCTTCAAGACACTCATCTCTGCAGCATCATGTCGTGGCCTGAATTCTTCGGAGACGCCGTTGGGGATGACGGTGATGTGCTGCTCAGACAGATCGTAAACCGACATCAATTCCCGCGCTGAGAATTGGGAAACGGTGACAACTTTTTTCGCGCGCCGGGCGATCCGCTTCGTTTTATATGATGACAATCTCTGGCCGAGCAATTTCGACGAATATTCCGGAAATCGTTCGAGCCACAGATCATGAATCGTGACGATGCCGCCAAACCGTCCCACGGTATGCATTCGAAAATTCGTCCCATGATACAAATCCAACCGATCGGCTGTTCCTCGTCCTATCATCGCCCACTTCGAAGCGGTCACCCACTCAAGACGATCGACGCCGGTCCATTGGGATGTCTCGGATGGTGGACTCGTGCCCGGTCTGAGGTATCCCACGAAACACGCCTCCGAAGGAGTGGCCAACATGGCTCGCAGCAAATAGTAGGTGTGCCAGCCGACCCCGCCCCGATCGCCCACGATGGGGCTGGCATCGATCCCGATTTTCATGTTCGGTCCCGGTGCGCTGAGAGCACATCCTCATACAACCGCTCCATGGCCGTCACGGACGCTCGCAAATCGAATCGCTCGTGGACCCATTTCACCGCTCGCTCTCCCATGGCCCTTCTCCGGCCGCCATCACGCAGGAGGGACAGCACCGCACCGGTCAATGCTTGAGGATCATCCGGCGCGACCAAAAGCCCGGTCTCTCCCTCCTCGACGACCTCGGGAAGCCCGCCCACATTCGTCACGACCACGGCTTTTCCCGCTGCGAGAGCTTCCACGACTGCAATGCCAAAGCCTTCCATACGTGCGGGATGGACATACAAGGACAACACCGCCAGGAACGGCTTCACATCCTCCTGAAATCCGAGGAAATGGACGTGATCTGATATCCCGAGTTCTGCCGACAACTCTCGCAACCTCTGTTCATAGACACCGTCGCCTGTGCCGATCACCACATAATGCACCGCCGGGAGAGCCAGGATGATAGCCGGCAATGCCTTGAGCATGACGTCATACCCTTTCCGCGGAAACAGATGCGCCACCGTTCCCAACAACACGGCTTCCTCCGACACACCGAGCGTGCGGCACATTGTCGTTCGATCGACCGTTCCAACACCGCTTGTGGCCGGATCCACTCCGCTATAAATCGTCTGGACCGACCGCTGGTCGACGCCGCCGGCGATCAACGCCCGTTGGACTTGCCGCGAAATTGCGATCACAGCGTCGAGTTCATGGAGGCGGTATCGTCTGACTTTTTCAGGCTCGATTTCTTGACGGACATGCCCCACCACGGGTATTCGAAGACCGGGACGGCCGCGGACGGCTTCAAGGGTCTGAGGCACCCACCAGATATCATTCACGTGGATCAGCGCAGGCTTGAGTTGGTCAAGCAAGGTCTGAAGCTTTTTGACTGCCAACCATCGGATGAACGGCGAAAACCATTTGCGCCAAGGCGGGAGCACCATCGGATGATGCAGGACGCCGGCTTGAGCCATGAGAGTCGAGAGCGGCCCCTCAAACGGACACGCGACATGCGGCTCCCAGTCGGGTCCGCCGAGTGTCCGGAGTATGGCAAGCAGATCACGTTCGGCCCCGCCCACGGCGGCGACCCCATGGATATACAGGAGTGGTCTGGCCACTAGCTGGCATCCCGAACGCCCATGGACGATCTGGTCATGTCCCACAACTTGGCATACTTCACGAAGGTGTACATGCCGGCAAAGACGGACACGATCAGACCGCGTATGCCGTCGAGATAGCCCCGCTTGAGCACATAACTTTTTACGAAGACGACGAGCGGCCGGAAGAGCAGGTCCGAGGCCCCCACATGGCGAACGGTGCGGGCTTTCTCCTGCGCCGCCAGTGTCGTATAGTGGCCAAACTTTCGGAAATGGTCCCGGATACGGCGCTCGGTGAAGTGGTTCAACGGACTTGCCAATTTTCCAACCGGCCCTTGGACGATCAAATTTTCATGCACGGGCACGTCGTTATACCTGGCGTGACCTCGACGGAAGAGGCGGATCTGGTAATCGGGATAGACACCGGCATGGCGCACCCATTCTCCGTAAAAGAAATTTCTGCGTGGAATTTCATACGCCACCGGTTCTCCTGCTTTCCAGCAGCTTATCCGTTCGGTGATTTCATCGCGTAAAGCCGGCGGCACCCGCTCATCCGCATCCAGGATCAGAATCCACTCGGTCGCCACCTGATCGATGCCGTAGTTTTTTTGGGCGCCAAAACCAGGCCATGGCCGCACGATCACCCTTGCGCCGGCGGCAGACGCAAGTTCAGCTGTGCGGTCGCTGCTTTCGGCATCTATGACGATCCGCTCGCCCGCCCACGCGACCGATGCGAGGCAGTCATCAATATTCTCCGCTTCGTTCTTCGCGATCACAATACAGGCCAGTGACGGGGCATGCGCGACGCTCACGAGGATGACCCGCCCTTCTGCCAGGTCCCGCTACCGAGAGCTTGAATTTGGCGGCGGTGCAACTCGACGATCTTTTCAGGCGCCACATACAACCAGCGCCAGGACACGGCCCGCTGCCATTGCCTTGCCAATTTTTCGAGCGGCTTGCTGACGTGGCGACGCACGAGGTCGCGAAACGAACGCCGGCCCGAAATCGGTTGAAAATAATTGGGCTTGTACCACAACCGTTCCTGCTCTTCTCTCGACCATTTGTCATGGATCGACAGCCGCGGGTGAGTACAGGCAAAAGGCTCTCGCCTTCCCTTGATGGTCGCTCGGATGAAGTGATGGACGTAGCAGCCTCCGAAAATCTTGCAGCGCCGGACATCCCCCAGCTCCTCTTCACGTTTTCGAAGCGTGTAGTACAAGTCCCAATCCGCTGCCTGAACTCGTTCATCCAAACATCCGATTTTCTCCAGGGTAGAGCGCCGAAGCATGACGCAGGAGCCGTTGAGCCCGTCGAACATGACGTCCGAGAAACTCCGATAGACCTGACTGCAGAAGGCTTCCCAGTCGCCGTACATCGCACGAATCTTGGCGTGGAGTTGGGCCTCGCTCTTCCCGGATGAGAGACGGCCTTGTCCGATCGTTGCCCAGCGCGCCTGTATCCAATCCGTCAGCGCCGGCGTCGGCATCATTTCCAAGCCTAACGGCGTGACAGCGTCCAGACTGAACCGCTCCATGGCCTCGATCAGCCGTCCGTTCCAATTCGGTCCGACGTACAGATCATTGTTGATATGGCACACATAGGCCCCGCTCGAATTCCGTGTTCCGAGATTCATCGATTCGGGATAGCACAGATTTGCGGTATTTCGTATGACCCGGCATCCTTCCGATTCGAAAAACTCAGCCGAACCGTCGGTGGAATGATTGTCGATGACCACCACTTCATAGGCACCGGTCGTGTATTGGCGAATGCCTTTGAGAAAAAGTTGATTGTGCCCGATCTGATTGTGGATGGCGACGATGAGGCTCAACATGACGTACCTGTCCCGTCCTGCTTGACCGCGAATTTGAACTCATCATTCCAATGCAGCACCGTATAGCTACAGTGCCGGGGAAGCACGCCCTGCAGTTGGTTGAGATCCTTCATGGAACCGTATATTCGCCTGATGAATTGTCCATGGCGGCAATGGCAAAAATCGTCAATCGACTTGGCCGTCTTGGGTTCGAATGTCAACGTGTCACCTTCTCCCAAATAGACGAACCACCGGTGGAACGGCCAGCCGCGCTCCGCATGAGGGAAGTTGTACCCCTGCTCGTAGAACGGACTTGGCGTCTCGATGTAGCCTGCCCGCGCGATGCGCATCAGTTCTTTGCACGCGGAGGCAGGGTCCTGGGTATGCTCCAACACATGGGAGGCGTAGACGTAGTCAAACGTCTTGTCTTTGAACGGAAGCGATTCAACCGTCGCCACAAGGAGCGGAAGCCCAAGATCTTGTATCGGTTTCCCGCGCTCGGAATTATCCTCGGGAAGGAGGTCGACCAAGTGGGTCGCGTCTTCATGCGGGCGATGACCGGATCCAACATCCAAGACGCGCCGTTGGGACCCTGCTTGCAACTTCCGCCTAAGGCGAAACTTCCAACGACGGATAATATCGGACAATCGCATGACCTTGCTCCGTTTTAGCGCGCATCGTGTAAGAGACGGTGTTCAGCGCGGACGAATGCGCCGGGGCTAACGAACAAACAGAGAGTGCTGTCCATACTTACGAAAGACATCCCTCGACTTGGGGAACTGCTGCGGGAGATGGCGAACTCTACCCGCGCGCAGCAGATCGTTGCAATTGGCGATAAGCGCCCGTCTCATCCCGACGAAGCGGCATGGCCTTCGCTCTTGCCGGCAATCAACCATGTGATCGCGCACCTCCACCTGAAAAGGCCTCTTCCAGTAAAAGATAGTGGTCTTGGCCGACCGTCGAAAGAAATGCTGGGCTTGGCGGAAGTCCAGCGACTCATAAAATTCCCGGAGGAACTGCCCGTCCGCGCAGGAACAGAACTGTCTCACAGCCTCCACCGACTTGGGCTCAAAGACGAGGCGGCCGGGCGAGAGGGAAAACACGAACCACCGGTGAAACCAATGGTCCGGAGATGTCTCGTCTTTCAGGGCCAGCCCCTGCTCGAGGAACGGAGAAGGCGTCTCAATGTAGCCAGCCGGGGCAACCCGCATAATTTCCCCGCAAGCCGCTTCCGGATCGTCCACATGCTCCAGGACATGCGACGCATAGACGAAGTCGAATGATCCGGCGGTAAAAGGGAGGACAGTGGCTTCCCCGACAATGAGGCGGGCAGAGGCCGGCACGATCAAGGCATGTCCGCCGCGTTCCCGTCCGTCCGCAACATTTCTTTCCAACACATGCGTGACGCCGGCAAAGGGATTGTGCCCCGGCCCGATCTCCAACACGCGACGCGAGAAATATGGTCTTCTCCACCAAGACAATCGCTTCATGTCGGTCGAACCGGTTTTACCCGCGGAACCCTCTGCGGGCCACTTCGCGGTAGAACCGCCAGTTCAGCCAGCGGGTTCGCCTGCTTCCCCACCGGCAGGTGGAAGAAATCCGCGCGTTCATGACGGCGGGATGGCTGCTGCGAAATTCTTTCAAAATGCCGTAGTCCTCGAATCGGAAGGCGTCCCCCGTCAACTCTTTGGCGGCGGCGGGAGGAAGATTTGCGCCATGATAGACCGACGCCTGTTCGCGCTTTTTCTCGAGCATGGTTTTCGGATCCTTCACCCAGCCGTAATGAAACATCCTTGCGCCTGAATAGGCGAGCCACTCCCTCGGACCGCTTTGCAAATATTGCTGAGTCGGCTTGAAATGAAATCCGACAGCATCCCCACACGACTCAATCTCCCCGTTGTTTCGGATCACCCGGACGGCCTTATGATAAAACCAGGGATTCGTCGACCAGTAATCAGCGATGAAGTGCAGGTACCGGAACAGCAGCCCCTTCACATTGGAGTTTCCGGCATGCTGCTCCATCGATCGCCGAAGGACCGGCAGGTCGTCTTCATGAACCACTTCATCGGCCTGGATGTAGAAGGCCCAATCGCCCGTACAGCGGGCAAGTGCGATATTGGTCTGTTGCGAATAGATCAAGCCGTCTTTTCGGAGCGACTCATCCCAGACGGACTCGACGATCTTGATCTTTGGGTCTCGAATCGATTGAATGAGGCCCAGCGTTCCATCCCCGCACCGGCCCACATTGACAATGAACTCATCGCATAGAGGCAGCGCCGACGTGATTGATTCCACGATTGGATAATCATACTTCACGGCATTGCGGCAAAAGGTGAATCCACTGATCTTCATGACATGCGACGGCGTGCGTCTACCTTCCGCGTGCTTTGGCAAGCTCCCAGAATTTTGCATACTTCATGAACGTGTAATAGCCATAGAGCCCGGAAAGAATCAACCCCGGCATACCGTCGAGAAAGCCGCGCCGCAGACCATACATTTTGACGAAGGCCGCCGGAGGATGCGTCACCAGCTGATGTGCAGCAAATCGGCACCCCTGCTCAACCATGCGCCGCGCCATGAGATCGGAATACCGGTCCTGCTTGGCAATGTACTGGTCAATGTCCCGAAAGGGATATTGCAGCGCCGGTTGTGACAAATGGCCGACCTTGCCTTCACAGTCAAAGCTTTCATGCACGAGCTCCTCACGGTAACGCAAGCGGTTCTTCCTGAAGAGTTGCGGCTGCCGATAATCCGGATACCAGCCGCAGTGCTTGATCCAGCGTCCCAGGAAGTAATTCTTCCTCGGAACAAAATACGCATCGGAAGCGCCCGGTTGTCCGACCACCTGGTCTATTTCCCGTTTCAATTCTGGAGTCATCCGCTCATCGGTATCGAGACTGAAAATCCATTGGTGGGAACAATAGGCCACGGCCTTGTTACGGAGCGCGCCGAAGCCCGTAAACTCGACTTGATACACCTTATCGGTGAACTCTTTGGCGATCCCGGCCGTCCGATCGGTGCTGTGAGAATCGACGACGATCAGTTCAGCAGCCCAACCGGCCACCGACTCGAGGCAGGCACGCATGTTCGGCTCGTCATTGTAGGCGATGACATAGACCGATAATGGGAGAGGATCGGCCGTCACAGTGGTGATCCGAGTCCTTTCCACGACCAGTTCTTCTTGTGATTGAGCATCGTATTGGCGGCGAGAGGCCCTTGAGTCAGCGGCGTACGTCTCCAATCATGTTCTCCGGCCGCATTAGACAGGAGCCTGGACAAGGCGATGATACACTCCTTCCATCCGGTCGAGCATCTTTTCGATCGAATAAGACCGCTGGACTAACAAGCGCCCTTCCACGCCCATCCGTGTTCGTAGCATCGCGTCGTCCAAAAGCCCGGCGATCCGCTCCGCCAGTGCGCCGGCGTCCCGTGGGGGGACGACAAAGCCTGTTTTCCCGTCGATCACCACGTCAGGGATCGACCCGACCGTCGTCGAGACGACCGGAATGCCGACCGCCAGCGCCTGCATCAGGACTTGCGGAATGGTGTCTCCCTCCACAGACGGAATGGCAAACACGTCGCATGAACGAAGGACGTTCAGGAGATCCTCGCGAAATCCCAACATCCGGATGTTGGAAGAGAGGCCAAGCTGCTCGATCCGTGTCCTGATCGATCGCTCTTCCGGGCCTTCCCCTGCGATGATGAACGTGACGTCATCGCGTTGGCCCGAGATAATTCTCGCCGCTTCGATGAAATATTCATGTCCCTTATAGGAACGGAGGTAGGAAATCAGGCCGACGAGCA
>JAJFBJ010000137.1 GCA_020697375.1 Nitrospira sp.
CCCCATTGATCGGTCGATTGGTTGAAAGATCTGCGGCAAATTGCTCGGCAAGAAATGCCTCCAGGACATGGGCGTCGCTGGGCCGACCGGACAATTATTCACCTAGGGCCTGGTCAGGATCAGAGTGGTCCATCATGTGTGTCGCTCCCTAGATTAGAATTTGAGCATCATTCCCCTAAAGTTCGACGGAAACCTTGCCGAATAAGCCTGCAAGCCCTCAGGAACGAGGGTGATGGCAAGGAGGCCTTTCATGGACACGGATCTTCGGTCATCCACACGAGCAGCAGTCACCTATGCAGTCCGACTTTCGAGCGACTCGATGACCGGAGAAGGAACCGTCGTCAACCTTTCCGTACCGGGCTGCGCGATTGAAACCGACCTTCCAGTTCAGCCTGGAGAATATCTCGAACTGCTGATGATGGCGCCCGACCAAGCCCGGCCTCTCGCCGTGGAGCTCGCCAAGGTTCGGTGGACCACGCAACACAAGGTGGGCATCGAATTCATTCGAGTACGACGAGATGACCAAAGCCGGATCCAGCGTCTGATCGGCCCCTTGCTCAATGAATCGGTCGCTGGAATTGATACCGATAGGCGGGAACTGGCTGCCGCATAACCACAGACTTTTCTGCTGGGCGAGTCGCGGACTGCTTGTCATTCATCATCTGGAACCGCCGCCAGGAGGCTGCAGAGTTGGGCACGGACGAGGAGCACATACGATCGAAGCTCTAACGGCCCGCGTCATCCTTCGTCTGGTTTGCCATTCGCTTCCTGATGATTTTCCGTCCTACGGTCATCAGGGCAAAGGAAATGCCGAACGCGATTGGGACGAAAATCGCCGTCGCCACGTTCGCATTCTTCACCCACCCCATTTCATAGCAGGCTTTGATGACGTAACTCCCCAGCCCCGTCAGGTAATACGTGATTACGATGACGGATAGGCTTTCGACAGTGCGCTGCAGAATGGCCTGGGCACGAGTGGTGGAATCCACGCTGATCAGAAGTTTCATGTTCTGATCCTGCAATTCGATGTTCTGCTCCTGCAACCTCAATTCGATATGGGTCCGGAGCACAGCCACCGTCGCCTCAAAATCCTTCTCCATGGCATCGATCCGGCGAAGCAGCTGCTGATAGCCGTCCGTCACGCCCGTAATTTTCCAACTCACATACTCCGAGAGTTGACGAAGCGGCGCATAGGGCCGTTCCTGCAGAGCAGCCAGATTGCTCTGAACGATACGGTCATAGGGTACCGAGGCAGAAAGCCGATAGCGCATCGATTCCGCCAACCGACTGACTTGAAGCAGATCCTGAGTCAACACTGTCAGCCACTTTTGCATGGTCGGCGGCGCAGTCCCCCCGAGCTGTTCAATCAGCACCGCCCGTTGGTACAGATGGCGCTGCTCGTAGTCATGGATTTGGTCGACGGCTCGGGAGAACGCCTTCATCGGCAACATGACCAAATGGTAGTAGTTTTCGATCGCGACGATCGTATCGGCGATTTTGGCGACTTGTTGCCGGAGCGACTGCTCCGATGTGGAGCAGATCAGATATCGTTCCCGGTCAAACTCATCGGGAGTGAAACTGGTCACTGCGACGATATCGTCCCCCAAGATACGGCTGCCATAGACCATCGCGCCAGGAAGCCGGGCAGGAAGCTCGTGCTCGAGGGGCAGCTCGTGCGGCAAGAACAGCATGTCGAGGGCATTCACGCGCAGGCCAAGCGGACAGAGTGGCATGAGATAGTCGGGAAATGTAATGGGCCCGAAGTCGAGTGGGCTCATGGCATCGCTTACGACATGCCACACCTGGTAACTATAATATTCGGTATGCGCTTCCCAGACGACGATCAGCCGGTCACCATTAGAGGCGACCTTGAATCCATAACCGAACTTCTCGTCGATGGCGCCTTCGGAAATATCGAGGGCCTGAAGCAGATGTTGAAACTCCCGGCGGCTATTGGGTCGCTCCACCGGAGGATTAGCCATCCGGTAGGCGACATGATGAATGTGCGCCGGAACCCCAAGCCACCGCGGAAGGTATTGCTTGGTGGACTGATGGATGCGATTCAAAAATCCCGACGGGCGGCCATCAGTTCCTGATGGAACGACAGGGTCCATTATGCCGTCCAGCCCCTTGATATCGGGGGCTTACTCCCGAAGGTGTCCCTCAACGAACGCCTTCCTCGCGCGTAGCCAAGCCGGCCTGTCCACGATGCCGCTACGGCAAGGACCACGTGCAGCATTATTCATCTTCCTCTTCGATGTCTTCAATGCCTTCGTAGCTCACGTCTCCTTCGTGAATGGACGCGGCCATCTTCTCACAGGCCGACTCAATAATCTCTTCAGCCTCCTCGGGGGAGTCGGCGGAAATGAGAAACTTCACGGTAATCCCAAAGCGCTGGTTCACAATTACTCTCCTTCGTACGAAATGAGCATCGAAAGGTCTGTTACCTGCTGTCGCTCAGATACCATAAGCTCGCGCGCGTTGTCACCTCATGTAAAGGGAAGATATGAGCGGTTGCCGGTCCATCTCCCAAGAAACCGCTTTACCGCCGGCCACAGGGTAGCCTTTCGCAGTTCTCAGGGAGGTGTCGAAAGCGGAATGGGGAAAGCTGCGGCAGGTGGGACGCACGCCCAGGGCCGTTGACAGGATAACCTTTTCCCCGGCGCCACCTCACGGGATTGCGCCGGGGAGGCTGAGCTATTTGCGCAGCAGCATATGGCCGCGCCGGTTCTGCCGGTAACACTCTTCGTCGTGGTCGGCACAGAATGGACGATCCTTTCCATAGGATACGATCGCCACCTGATTGGGGCTTACCCCCAGATCGACCAGAAAACTCTTGGCTGCCTTGGCCCGTTTCTCCCCGAGTACGAGATTGTAGTCGTGGGTACCCCGTTCATCACAATGTCCGGAAATCTTGAGGAGTGATTTGGGGTTATCCTTCAACCAGCTCGCGTTGGCCGTGAGCGACGCGACCCCATCGTGATCGGAGACGTTGTAGCGGTCATACTTGTAGAACACATCTTTGAGGCCGGCTTCCATCGCTGCCGCCTCTTCCCGTCGAATTTCAGCGTGCCATTTCTGGTCTCGATCAACCGGCAACAACATGCCGCCCATGCCGCTCCGGCTGAGCCGCTCTTCTCCGGCGATCCGACCATCCACCACAGGTGAAAAGCCCCGCAGAGAGCCCCCCTCGGACTCAGACAGGGGGTTTTGGCGACTGAGAGAGGGATACTTTCCCTCGCGCTGACCTTCTCCCGCTGCATAACCGTCCGAACGGTCATCTTCCGAAACGGCCACATCCTCCGATCCCGAGTGAAACCACTTCATGCTGCTGCATCCGGGTACCGTTAACAATACGACAGCCATTCCTCCCACGGCCACTTGCGACGCGCCAAAGTACTTCATGAACCAGCTCCTTCACGCTTGGTGTGACTTTATCTGACATCACAACTATAGCATTCAGGCTGCGCCACCTAGGTTCGTGGGATTAAACCGATCGCCCGCAATGATTTCCATGAGTTATGAACATTCCCGTCTGCCTGAGCGCAGACTGACCCCTCGCATCGCACTAAGAGGGTTCATGAAAAGAGCACTATGTCGGATGGTAGTCGGAAAACGTGGGCGCGCTTATGGGGTGACGGACTTTTGCGATTGGGTCGCGGCGTGGGCTTTCATGATCTCTGATTGGAGACAACGTGCGACCGCGGCATTGGCATGCGGCGTGTAGTGCCAGCCGGTGGTAAATCGATCGCCGCTTGCAACGGCCTCCAAGCAGGGCGTGAGATCAACAAACTCCACGCCGGCTTCCCGCGCTACGCGTCTCCCAAGGAGGTCGCGTTCTGCAAGCGTTCCGAATGGCTGTTGGAATTCATGGTACTCAGGCAAAAAGACGACTATTGGAAGAGACTCTTCCGCCTGCGCAGTACGGACAAATGATGTAAATATTGCTTCGTTGACCTTTCGGACATCGTCATCTAGTGCATAGCTGGATGAAAGCGGGCTGAATTGCCAGGAAATCGCGAACCTGAAGAAATAGGAATATTGATACAGATGCCACTCCCAGTCGACTGCTTGATACATGCTGTCAGATTGAATGAAGGGCAAATCTCCAATTGTTGACGTCGAATAAATATGCTCCTGAGAAGGCAGCGGGACGTTGACAAGAGTCAATTCTTCGGCCGCCAACGAGAACCGGGGCTTGGCTCCGGGAACAGCGGCGCCTGGAAAACCAATCCAATAATAGACCATTCCACTTCGCACCAAGTCGTGACTAATGAAACTCAAAATGACGATATCGGGACGCCAATCCCGCACATCTCGAAGATACCGCGCATAAGCTTGATCAATCCCGTACGCAGGGACTCCAAAATTGAGCACCTGCACGCCAGGGCCCATCAAGGTTTCCAACCGATGCCCCCAAGTATCTTCAAAGCTCACGTCCTGACCAAACGTATACGAATCTCCAAGGATGGCGATGCGCAGAGCGGCTGGTTGCTCCCGTAACGAGGCTCCGCTTCGAAGGGTTCGCAGTCCATCTGCGCTGCTCACATACGTTTCGCCATGCGGCCCCGCTCCGCTTCGATTGGGACCTACCGTCCAGCCCAGCGCGTCATCAGCGGTAAAGACTCCATATTCACGAGAAGCCTGCTCCCAGATAGAGCGGCGGTGAGTCAGTACTCGCGGCCACTCCCTGGGTAATAAAACGGTGTTAGCCAGGAACGGTCCCTCTGGGGTCTCTTCGGCGAGCACTCGCACGATAACCTCTCCACTTAAAAAGCACAGGGCAATACCGATGAACCCCATCGACAGGATAAATCGGAATTCCTTCGAGCCGGTTCGGCGCGAATGTCGATAGTGGTAGAGGAGGGAGACGCTTGCGAGGGCGAGGAGGCCGACAAGAATGATTATAGCCACCCATGCCCCGATGGCAGAGGAGAGCGTCGCCCAGTGCCCTTGAAGACGATAGAATAGGACGATGAGGCTAAAAAACGACCCCGCGAGCAGATAGAGCGCACCAACAGCGGATATCCTCGAGACCATGCTCTATGCATACCAAATTGCCTAGGAAATGAAAAAGAGGTGCGTCTTTCTTCCATATTCTTGATTGATAGCTTGTTGACGGATCTATATGATCTCACTCAGTGCAGTCAAATCCATACACTATATTCGTAGTCGCTTGGTTGTGAGAAAGGCGGCTTCTCTGCAGGAATCTCACCTTAAACGGACAGCAGAGTGTGACGCCAAAGAGATTTACTACGGAGGTCCGAATGATTCTGAATCGCGCAGCTGGTTCATAGGGAGGAGTAGTTTTACAACCGGTAGAAGGTTCAGCCACATGTGGTAATCTTTTTCGAGACGTTTCAATTTGCGCCTCGATTCGGGTCACCTTTAAAAGGCGGAACACATGGACGTTCCCGTACTGCTCATTATTTTTAATAAGCCAGATACGACGGAACAAGTATTTCAAGCAATTGCTCGGGCTAAACCGCGACAGCTATTTATTGCGGCGGATGGCCCAAGGAGGGGTCGGCCTGGGGAGGCTGAACGATGTGCACTTACCCGAGCAATAGTGCAAAAGATCGATTGGCCTTGCGAGGTTAAACAAAAATTTTCTGAGGTCAATCTGGGGTGTGGCAGACATCCGGCCAGTGCCATCACCTGGACGTTTGAACACGTCGATCGAGCGATTATTCTGGAGGATGATTGTGTACCGCATGAAACATTTTTTCGTTATTGCGGCGAACTCCTTGAGAAATTCTCCAACAACACGCAAATCATGCATATTGGCGGCAACAATTTTCTCATGGGCAAGAAGCTTACGAAGGATAGTTACTTCTTCTCGTATCACATTCTATGTTCGGGCGGTTGGGCCACCTGGGGGAGAGCCTGGAAAGACTATGATATTAATGTAGGTCAGTGGCCCGCAATTCGTGACAGCAATTTATTGCAAGAAGTCATGGAGCATCCCGCGGCGATCGCTCATCTGCGAGATACGTTTGATCGGCTCCATATCGCTACAGAAGACATCGATGTATGGGATTACCAGTGGTCACTCCTGTGCTGGACAAAGAGGGCTCTTGCCATTCTGCCATCATCGACCTTGGTGTCGAACATTGGATTCGGTCATCCACATGCCACGCATACCTCGTGCGCCTCTGATAGTCTCGCCATCCTGACGGGCTGGCTGAAAATGAAAGCGATGAAATTCCCTTTGCGTCATCCCCTTGAGATTAAGAGACATACCGAGGCTGATAGATTTATCACCGGTAATGTTCTCGTGCCTTGCCGGGAACGTCCAAAGGGGATTCGTGCCCTGCTAAAGAAAGCCTCCATAGAATTTTTTCAATCGCGGCCTTCCCTGCGCAGCCCTAGGGCGTTCTCCAAGCGTCTTTGTCGAATCATGCAGGCGTGGTTTTGATAATTTCGAGCCGTAACGTCCGACGCGGATTGCTTGCCAGGAAAACGCCTGAATATACCTTACGCCTGCAGCGCATCACGACTTCCAATGCACGTGACTGGCAACATCTGGCTCAAGATTAGCCTCTTCTACGTTTAACAAGATTGTTTCGCTTTTCCTGTGGATTAACCACCGTTGAAGGAACGAAATTCGCTGGAACAAATGGATTCGGTATAGCGGAGTGCGAATCTCTTTGAGCAGGCGAAAATGCGAACTTCTTTGGAACACATCCCCTATGACTCTCGCACCAAATGGTAACTGAAAATCGAAACCGGATTGATGGGGATCGTCTACGAGAAGGTTCATATGTGCCATCACCAGGTAGCCGTTATGATTGAGGGCATGGCCTATCTTCTTCGCCACGTTTCTCAGACGCTCAATGCTTCCGACGAAATACAACATTTCACTGCAGATGACGAGATCAACCGGCCCTGGTAGTGGCTCACTGACGAGATCAAGCCTTGCAAACCGTACGTGGGGAAACATGGCACACCGAGGCGCTGCTCGTTGTAACGCAGTTTCTGCGATATCACAGGCGGTCAAGGTTTTTACTCGAGGCGCAAGTTGAACCGTGAAATGGCCTTCTGCACAGCCAATTTCGAGCGCCGCTTCAATTCCCTCGGGGATGAGGGCTAAGGTTCGTTGGTACTTCGTTTGTTCATAGGGACTCGTATAACGCCATGGATCTTCACGTTCTTGGAACACTTTCTCGAATTCAGCTCGAAGGCCACTCTCAGTACTCATAGTGAAGCCCCTTCTCGTTAATGTAGTTCACCCCGCTTGCTGACCGTAAGAAGCCGTATGATTATAGGCAAAAGTCTGCCGAATAAGCCGTGTTTTAGAACATTGCGGATGGGGACATGGGCTAGAAGGATGATGATAGAGCAACTGAGAACGTACTCAGGCGATCAGGCTATTCTGGACTCGAACATGGCGAAATTGATGGCGCACTAACACGGTGGTGCCTTCCCAGCCAGGGTAGTGTAGTTTTCCCGTACCGTAAAAATCACCGTCGATCACCGTCAGCTC
>JAJFBJ010000138.1 GCA_020697375.1 Nitrospira sp.
CGACGCCCGTATGGCAAGCGCGATGACGAATATCTGCGACTGAAATCCTGACTTGCATGTTGCCCATCCGCTAAAATGATCGAATCTATCCACACGACTTCCTGAAGAGCCCACAAATGGTGCATCCGTTAACAGCAGTACAGGAAGGCATCGGAGGTTCTGTTGACCTGGCCCGCCTTCCAGACAGCCCAAGCCGACCACAAAAGCAGGGCGGTTAAGGAGTCACAAGATAGTCTTCAGCGGAAGGCGTCTATCAGAAAGAATCCCATGGAGAAGAAATCGTCAAAATTTGACTCGAAAACGACCAAGCCGCGCAAAGCGCCATCGAAATCCATTAAGCCTCGTCAGTCGCCCGCTCCTGTCTTGAACCAAGAGGCACAACGCCGTGATGAATCCCGATTGCACCAGAGGGACTGGAAACGCTGGGGGCCGTACCTGAGCGAACGGCAATGGGGCACGGTGCGGGAGGATTACAGCGCACAAGGAACAGCCTGGGAATATTTTCCCCATGACATGGCGCGGAGCCGGGCGTATCGCTGGGGGGAAGACGGAATCGCGGGCATGAGCGATGTGAACCAGCAGCTCTGCCTGTCTCTCGCCCTCTGGAACGGTCGCGATCCGATTGTGAAGGAGCGGTTCTTCGGTCTCACCAACAGCGAAGGGAATCATGGCGAAGATGTCAAAGAGTACTATTTCTACCTGGATGCCACCCCTACCCATTCCTATCTGAAAATGCTCTACAAATACCCGCAGTTGGAATTCCCGTACCGTGTGCTGGTCGCGGAGAACCGTCGGCGGGGCAAAGGGCAGCCGGAATTCGAGTTACTCGACAGTGGTGTCTTCGACGAAGACCGATACTTCGACGTCATTATTGAATATGCCAAGGCGGCACCCGATGACCTCCTGATGCGCGTAACCATTCATAACCGAGGCCCAGACGAAGCCGTCCTCCACGTCCTCCCGCAGCTCTGGTTTCGCAACACATGGTCATGGAACAACACTCAGGCGACGAAACCCGTCCTGACGGTCAGAGAAGAGGGAGTCATTGCCGCATGTCATCCTGAGCTGGGAACGTATGCTCTTTATGCTGAGGGTAGCCCCACGTTGCTTTTCACGGAGAACAATACCAACGTCCACCGTGTGTTCGGGGCGGGAGATGCGTCGGGGTATTTCAAGGACGCGTTTCATGAGTACCTCATAGCGGGAGACCGGAGGACGGTGAATCCCGCGCACACCGGCACCAAAGCGGCGTCGCATTATCCACTGGTGGTGCCGGCCGGCGCAGCGGAACAGGTACGCCTACGGTTGACCAACCAGCCACTCATGGAGCCGTTCCGCCAATTTGACCAACTCATCCAACAACGTCGACAGGAAGCGGATGTCTTCTACGCCCAGCTTCAAGAGGGGATGCCCGACGCTGATGCCAGGCAAGTCCAACGTCAGGGGTTGGCCGGTCTAATCTGGAGCAAGCAGTTTTATTATTACGACATCCCGGATTGGTTGAACGGCGACCAGGCTCAGCCGACTCCGCCGCCGGAACGGCGCCACGGCCGGAATGCGGAGTGGCGCCACCTCAATAATGCCGACATTCTGTCCGTACCGGACACTTGGGAATACCCCTGGTATGCAGCGTGGGATCTGGCGTTTCACTGCATCCCACTCGCCATGGTCGATCCCGACTTCGCGAAAGACCAGCTCGTGCTCTTGACCCGCGTCTGGTACATGCATCCGAATGGGCAACTGCCGGCCTACGAATGGGCGTTAGGCGATGTGAACCCGCCCGTGCATGCCTGGGCCGCATGGCGGGTTTTCCAGATCGATCGCAAACAACGCGGGGATCAAGGCGACCTCGCGTTTCTTGAACGCGTGTTTCATAAGCTCATGCTCAATTTCACCTGGTGGGTCAATCGGAAGGATGTGCAAGGGCGTAACATCTTTCAAGGCGGCTTCCTCGGCCTGGACAACATCGGCGTCTTCGACCGTAGCGCTCCCTTACCGACCGGTGGTCATATCAACCAGGCGGACGGCACAAGTTGGATGGCCATGTATTGTCTCAATTTAATGCGCATCGCACTGGAGCTGGCGCTGCGCAATCCGGTGTATGAAGACATGGCCACGAAATTCTTCGAACATTTTCTGCACATCGCTGAGGCGATGAACAACGTCGCCGATCAGGGGCTGGGCCTTTGGGATGAGCAGGACGGATTTTATTATGACGTGCTGAACCTGCCGGGCAATGAGGTTGTGGTACTGAAAGTTCGATCCATGGTCGGATTGATCCCGCTCTTCGCGGTGGAGACACTTGAGCCGGCGATATTGGACAAACTGCCCAATTTTCGGGAACGGCTGAACTGGTTTCTCAAATACAGGCCTGATCTCGCGCAGTTGGTGTCACGCTGGACGGAGCCAGGGTTGGGCGAGCGGCGATTGCTCTCGCTCCTGCACGGTCACCGGATGAAACAGTTGCTCACACGGATGCTTGATGAAACGGAGTTCCTGTCTCCGCACGGCATCCGAGCCCTCTCGAAGGCGCATGAAACCAAACCATACGTATTTAATGCCTGCGGCCAGCCTATCACGGTGGCCTACGAGCCGGCGGAGTCGAAGACTGGTCGCTTCGGCGGCAACTCGAACTGGCGAGGCCCGATTTGGCTTCCGGTCAACTATCTGCTGATCGAATCGTTGCAGAAGTTCCACCATTATTACGGCGAGGATTTTAAGATTGAGTGTCCGACAGGCTCGAACCGCCTCATGACGTTGAATGAGGTCGCCAACGAACTATCTGAGCGTTTGATTCGTCTGTTCCTGCGAGGACCGGACGGACGGCGGCCGGTATTCGGCGGTACGGAGAAATTTCACACGGATCCGCACTGGCGCGATCACCTTCTGTTTTACGAGTATTTCCATGGGGACAACGGCGCCGGAATCGGAGCCAGTCACCAGACTGGCTGGACCGGTTTGCTGGCGAAATTACTACAGCCAAGAAGAAACGGATGACGGCAGGATAGTCTGTCCTTGTCACTGGACAATTGGGGTTCCCATTCGACTTGAATCTCAATTGAGGAATCTGGAATATTTTTGGCGGTAAAAGTTGCCACAGCCGTCTGCTCTCGCATGTTCCCATAACGGCATTATTATGGAGACTAGCCAAGGGCTTTTGAAGTGCCAAGCCGGATCAGATAAATCGGGGCACTCAAAGTCTTTGGCAATCCACATCAAGAGTATGACCAGATCGATGTACACCACGTCCGACAAGGTACGGGAACCACGAATATTTATTCCATCAAAACCAAATGGGATCATGAGCGTGCGTTGCTCCGCCTCGAACAGCTGAGGGATGCCAAGCCCGGCACCAAGGCCGGAGATGAACTGGACGTCCTCACCACCTTTGTGGAGGCCTACGAGACCAAGCACCATATGGAACAAGTAGGCATGAGCCGGAAGGAGTTGGAGGCTCTACTTGGCGGACGCGGCCGAGTCTCGGAAATTCTCTCTCCAAAAAGCGCAGCCTCTCGCTGACCATGATTCGCCGAATCCATCTCACACTCCACATTCCGCTTGAAAGCCTGATCGGGACGGCGGCGTAGGATCATTGAAGATACAACCTTCGGGTTCAATTCTTTACATCCGAGCCGAAACACGTTGTGCATGCGACATTACGATCATTCCAGGTCTTCTTCAAAGAAATCCGAGTCCACTCTTTTGATTTCATACGTGGAAGCTATAGAGACTCCCACACCGTGATCAATCATGTATCCCGCTAACTGGATGCCGTCGATGAGGATGATTCTAGAAGAATATACAGATGCAAGCGCGTCTTTGGTGAAGGTGGATGTTGTGATGAAGATGCCCTTGGTCGCCTTCATTTTTGATAGCGCGCCCGCGAACTGATCGATGTCCGGACTTCCCACTGCCTTATCGTTCCATCGCTTCGCCTGGATATAAATATTGTCCAGTCCGAGTTTATCTTGCCGAATCACTCCATCGACTCCGCCGTCTTTGCTCTTGTCGATAGCTTGACCAGCGTCCTTCAATGAGCCCCCATAACCCATTTGGACGAGCAAGAGAATGACGAGTCGTTCGAAGAATTGCGGGCTGCATTTCTTCACCCTTTCGAGAACTTCCGATGCAAGGGCCTCGCGTAACCTCTCATACTGGGTTGCCAATGATTCGATTGGCGTCTCGACGGAGCCGTTGGCTGAAGCTTCGACTTTATCGATTTTGCGTTCCTTCTTGCGGCCCTGAAACTCACGGAACTCTTCAAACTGCGATAGTAGGTTTCCGTCGACCCGGACCGGTTTACTCCTAAGAATAGTTCCCCCACGATCAGTGATACGGAAGTGACCTCGCTTTGTTGCTTCGAGAAGACCCGCCTTTTGCAGATATGTTCGCGCCCACGACACACGGGAGGGAAATTTGAAAGTACCTCCACTCGGCAATAGCACATGTCGCTCTTCGGTCGTCAGCTTGAACTGCGCAGCTAATTTATCAACTGCTGTGACAAGCGGAATCTCATCGCCATTCGCCTCCGCAGCGATCTGCAATAAAGGCAGCATCAGGGTTTCGTAATCTGGAATCGACATAGTGGATACGTCTCACTGTGACGGGTACGAGCGAAGATCCCTCTACTGGTTCTGACCTCTTTTCCCAATGAGGTTGGGGTATCGCCATCCACAGAGCCTGCCGGACAATCGCTGATTTCTCAGTAAACGCGAGGTCTCTTCCCTTCTGCCTCTCCAGAGGATCTGAGGCGATGTCCTTCCACTGCGCGCGTCGACCGAGGTCCTTCCCAGGGCGCGCGGTCCGCGAGCAAGGAAGGACATCGCCTCGGGTCCTCAATCCCCCGTCTGCCCGCTTTGAAACAGCTCGTTCATGATTTGATTTTTTTTGAAGGGATCTTTCTCCAGCTTGATGGCTTTGGAGAAATTTTCGGCGGCGGTTTCCCGTTTTCCCTTGGCGGCGTAAATTCTGCCGATGCCGTAAAAGGCCTGCGCCTCCTCCGGATTGGCCTTGACGGCGCGGTTGAAGGATTCCATCGCCTCAGTCGGCCGGGCCTTTTCCATTAATAGCCAGCCGAGGGCTGTATGGGCGGATGCGAGATTCACGTCGGCCTGCACGGCCTCGCGATATTCCTTCATGGCGAGATCGGCTCGTCCCTTCGTTTCGTATAACCCGCCCAGTGCGAGATGAATCTCCGCGTCCAGCGGGTTCAATCTCACGGCTTCTTTGTAGGCTTGCAGCGCCGGTTCGAATTTGCCCTGCTCCACCAACGCACAGGCAAGGTTGGCATGGGCGCTCGCGTCATTCGGGTTGAGCTTGATCACTTCGCGATATTGCGGGATCGCCATTTCGATCCGGCCCTGCTCCTGGTAGGCCACCCCGAGGTTCGTACGGGCCGCGGCAAAAGCCGGATCCAGCTTGACCGCCTCGCGATATTCCTTGATCGCCATCTCCATGTGCTCGGCCCGTTCATGAATCTGAGCGAGAAAGTAATGGGGATAGGCGGAGTCCGGCGCCAGCTTCGCCGATTCCTTGTACGAAGCGATCGATTGCTCCGACTGGCCGGACTGAGCCAGGAACAGCCCCTGCACCAGGTAAGAGTGGGCATTGTCGGGATGCCGGTCGGCGATCGCCTGCACCCACAGGCGTACCTGCTCGATGTCGTCGGCTTCTTGCAGCGCGTGGACGTGCATCTTCCACGCATCGGCAAACTCTCCACGAAGCAGATGCGTGACGTTGAGCGCGAAATAGGGATGGGGATTCTTCTCTTGGGCTTGCTCCACCGCCTGAGCCCAAGCCGCCGCCTCGCGTCCGAACCGCTCCCAGTCGCCCGCGAGGAGAGCCGCTTCGATCTGGTCTTGAAATGTTCCCATGGCTCGATGGTGGATTGGGAGTCGGTCAGCGTGTCAAAGCATCCTGCACATCCGGCGGAGTAGCCTGCATGCGCGCTCCGAGGACGGGATATCGTTCGGTGAGTTTCTGTTTCATGAGCCAGGCGATGGTGCGATAGGACCAGTGCCCCTTCACGCCGGAACGCAACTTTGCGATGTATTCCGCTTCCGCATAGTCCATTTTGAAGAGGCAGCGCACTGAGAATCCGAATGGAATGGCGTACATGGCTGCTTCCTGGCTGGACTTGCGGAGGAGCTCGATATCCGATTTCACATGGCCCATAGCCTCCCGGTATTCGTGCTCGAGCCCGGCTTCCGTGAGGATGGGAGGCGTCTCGAATCCATGCAGCGTCGTGAAATTCTGCTGGACCTGCTGGCAGCGCCGGTGTCGATGCAGGTCGCGCCATCCGCCGATATCCATCAGCACATCGAAGATGAATGCGTACCCGCTGCGGAACTCTTTGATCAGCTCATCGTGCGGCCCGCGCTTCTGAAAGGCGACTTCGATCGTGTCCTGCTTCTGCTTCTCGGTCCATTCCCGCACCATGGCGAGAATCTTCCTATAGGGAGCCTGCGATACGCGGTACAGGAGCGTGGTGACCACTTCGTCGAGGGGATGGTGCGGCTCGATCAAGTCCACCGGTTCCGCGGCTCCCCAGGCGGAAGGCTGATCCAAACGGGTGCTCTTCAGCGCTTCTTTCGCATGCCGCGCGAGGTCGCTGTATACCTCGGCTTGATAGGTATTGGGTTTGGCATAGCGCGCGAGCGTCGGAGCCATCGGCTCACCCGACCCTGCTGCCTGTCCGGAGAGTTCTCCCCAGAGATTGACCGGCGCGCGCCCACAGGCCTCCTGCAGTTCCTCCCCCAGGAGACGGAGCTCCGGCAATTGCGATGAGAGCAGGCGCGTAATCTGTTTTTCGAGGGTGCGAATGCTGACCACCTGCCCCACGTTCGTCTGCGCGGCCAGCGGCAGCAAATATCGAGTCACGTCGTACGCGCGGGCCCCAATCGCCCGTTGGTAGGCCGCGGGAGTCATGTCTTCGGGTCGAGTGTCCCGCTCAGTCAGAAACCGGGTCAAGGGCTCGTGCAGGGCGCGGTACACCGTCGTAAGACCCCGGAGGATGCCAAGATAGGTCGCTTCCGTTTCCTGACCGCTGATGCTATCCGGAATGAACCAATTGCCGGATGCGAAGTTTTGGTACCGGCTCGATTTGGCCTGCCCATCCCAGAGAGGTTCATCTTCCAATCGGATGGCGGCGAGCTCGGATATCTGCTCGCAACAGATGATGACATGGCCCAGATCCGCAATCGAGGCATGGCCGTAGTCAAAGTAAAACTGTTCCCAGAATTTTTCCGACGAATGGGTATGGACCCATTTGATGCTCTCTTCGATGGAATCCGGAGAGCGGCTATAGCGCGCCAGGGCATAGGCGGATTTCTCGGGCGGCATCGGGGCAAGAGCGATCACGCGGCGGCCTTGAGTCGTCATGGCAGGCTGCTGAACAAGTCCACCGGCGGCGTTCTCGCGTCGCGCCGTGGCTCATCGTATGGGCATGGGAAAAGAGCCGGTCTCGA
>JAJFBJ010000139.1 GCA_020697375.1 Nitrospira sp.
GATATGTTCATGAGTGGCCTGGGATCTTTTGAAATCATCCAGAAAGCCCTCGTCGCCGGCGTTCCCATCGTAGCCTGCGTCTCAGCTGCCTCCAGCCTCGCTGCGCAACTCGCCTGGGAATTCAATTTGACGCCTGTCGGCTTCCTCCGAGGCAAACGGTTCGTTGTGTACACAGGAAAGAGCGTGTGCGGTCAGCACGTATATCAAGACTCATACCCAACCCATTGCTGACCTTCACGTGAAGCGCTATTCGCAGACCAAGAATGGGAGACAGGAATACCAGCACTTTGAATGCGTGGCACTGATCGAAGTGGATACGCATCGGACTTTCCAGTAGACTCGCCCACCAACGGATTGCTGAGGCTGCCTTACCGTGCTGCAACTCACCCACCCTCAACTACTGGTTGGGTGATAAACGATTAGACATCAAAGATGCCTGCCACTAGCCGTGTGACGGGCGATGTGACTTTCCGTGAAATAGAAAATATGGCAGCAAATCTTCTTCGCCAAACGTGGACGAATCTTGATTCGCATGAATTGAGGCTCCTTTTGGATAAGCGCATCGGAGGTCCCGGCCAGTACGATGGAATTTCTGACAATAAGTTCTATCTTCCGCTTGCGGGGTCGTCCTGTCGAATCGGGCTCATGTTTTGCCACAAGAAGATCGTCGCCATAGAACCTGGCCCAGCGTTCGATGCTTCGGAGTGGGATCGGATTTGCCAAGAGATCGAGAGATCGATTCTTGCTGGGTCACTGAAGGTAGGACGCGAGTACAGTTTCAGTAGCTTCCGTGTGCTAGGTTCGTGGCGGGGAGACCGTTCAGGGGTACAGATTCTTCCGGCGCCGGATGATGCACCACGCGCCCCTGTCGAAATGGCTGATCACCCGTTCATTCTTGAGCTATCAATACAGGCGAGCGACTTTCGGCCGGTTACTGATCATCGTAGAATGCGGGAGCACCGCAATCTGACGTTTCTCCTCAACGTTCTGCTTGCCGGACGAACGAGCCTCCAACCCCGACGATCCGAACACTTGTGGGCACTTGTCCCTCGCAACGACGACCGCCCTGAGATCAATGAGATCAAATGGGTTCAGCAATTCTTCTTCGCGAAGCTAGGCAAAGTGGTAATCGATGTACTTTCGCCACCCGCCAGCCAGAAGCTTGATGAGATGGAGCCCGAAGAGTATTACGGCCAGGTCGGCCACGATGGAAAAGGTTTGCGCATCCCTGCCGATCTTGATCAGTCGATTTGTCACTACCTGCAGCTTTCACCGAAGAACCGCGCCAAGTTCGACCGCGCTACCTTCTGGCTGGACATGGCCTCTCGCCAATGGACAATCTCTATTTCCTCATCTTTCGCGTCTCTCGTCTCAGCAGTCGAGTCATTAACTGACCGCGGCACTACTCACCGAGTTTATTGTGAAGAGTGCAAGGGCGATTGTCAGCACGAAGTGCCGGGTGTCACGGAGAGATTCCGAGCCTTCATTGAGAAATACGCCCCTGGCGCCGCTCTCACGAAGCGCCGGAATGAGATGTACTCGCTTCGTTCAGGAATTCTTCACGGAAGCGACTTGATGCAACTCGATCAAGACCTCGCTTTCGGGTGGGATCCCCCTTGGTGGAACGAACGTGAAATCCATTCGGAGCTATCGGCTCTGACGAGGGTTGCTATGAGAAATTGGCTGAAGAATCCGTCGGCAATTTGAGAGGGAAAAAGGTACCGGAGCCTTTTAGTTGCTGCAGTACGTCCCGTCCCTGTTCAGCAGCACGGGCGGGCTCTACGCTGCTGGTTTTGTTTGACCAAACCGGCAAGCTGATTGCGTTTGGGGGAGGACGTGGGCCGTCACAATGCCGTGGATAAGCTTATCGGCTGGGCCTGTTGGACTACAGTAGCATCTGTGAGGAGGTTCACCCATGGCCGTTTTGACCGTGAGACTCGATGAACAAACGGATCGGAAACTGCAAAAGCTCGCGAGGGAGAGCGTGCGCCCGAAGAGCTGCTTCATTAAGAAGGCGCTAGAACTCTATCTTCAGGAGTATGAGGATTATCAGATCGCCTTGGCTCGGCGTGTCGATAAGGACGATGAGGTGCTCACCCTTGCGCAAGTGAGAAAGGCGCTTGGCGTTTGAACTGCGTTTCAGGAAGACGCGAACCCATTGATTGATGTCACAAGTTCAGGGAAGAGTTCTTCTATAACGCCAGGGACAAGGTATGACGGCGTGTCACCAAAGACTTTCGACCACTTTTATTTCCCTCTTAGTGGGGTGTCTGTAAAATCGAGTGGAGAGTCAGGGTTAGCTCAGGAAAACATCCCTTCCGCCAGCCATTCAGTCTGGTAGACAGTCCAGAAGTCTACCGCCAACGCCTCTTCTACATATTTATAAGGTAAGTAACCGTAGCCTTCCTGGCCCCAGTCCTCGCCCCAGGAGTTGCGGAATATTAGACAGCCCTCGTTTGCCTTCTTGCCAAGAGCATCTTCAATTTGAACATTGTCGTCGTAACCCACCGCCAAGACTGCATGCCCACCTTGCAGCTTGTCCGTGGACGTAGGATATGGCACATAAGGAGATTGAGTAAGAGAACTGTACACAGGGAACCCGAAGCAGACTACAAAACCAGCCGCAAGTGACTGCTTGACCTCATCCAAGGTTTGTTTGCCGGTGGCATTGTAAGGATCCAATCGTGCGTACAGCATTGCCTTGAAATTATTGGCATAGCTGTAGAGAAATGCATCCGGCTCCTCCTCATAACGACTGATATCATAGGGGCAATGCTGTTCCGGGGGCACGCCAAAGCCAGCAGCGGCCTTAATTGTAGACCGAATGTGGGCACCGGTGTCCCCAGTCCAGCCAAGCAACCGACGGGTTACTTTGTACAAGAATAGGCGTGACAGGTCGGTGTGCTCACCAAGGCCGCGTCGCATCATGTATTCCAACATGCCTACCACAGCATGTGCGGTACATGAGCCGAGTGAGTCTTGATTTTCTATGGGAGAGCAATATTTTCGGTTGTCTACCCGATCCGGGATGTTAGCTTTTTGAGGCGAAGCCAAAAGTGCTTTCGCTTCTTTCAATGGTTGCCTGAATTCCGCGGTGTGTAGATTATGATCGCGGAAGTCCGGGATGTCTGGTTGCCAGCCGCCAGCGACATGGTGCCGACCGGAGCGTGGAATAATCGGACCACCACCTGCCCTCAGAATAATGGCACCACCGCGGGCTCGTGGAATGACATCATCGCTGCCAACACGAAGAATGATAGGACCGCCCCCTGCACGGGGGATAACGACGCCTCCTCCAGCTCGAGGAATGATAAGCCCTCCACCCGCTTTTAACCCGACTCCTTTTTTCTTCATTTTTCCCATACGACGATACCTCCGTTCATCACAACTTAGCTTTGCCCTGATCATTTAGTCGGAAAATACCAGGCGTGTCAGTTACTGTCTCTAGATCAGCGGAAGTGAGGCTGCGCAGTGCTACCATTTTCCCGGAATCAGTGGGGTTGAGGATCGGCAAATTCACTATGATCTCGGCTAAGGCTTCGAGAATAGCGGCGTTCTTTGCTTCGGCGTTGCGGCGGCCCACTGAGCCATCGGCTGCGGTGAGCGGGTCAATTTGCTGCACCCAGAACAGTGCATAGTCTGATGATGTCCTGAAGGAAGGATCTCGTCCAACACGGCGCGTCGCCTCCGCTGCAACCCGGCGTTGTTCGAGCGCAGATTTAAGAGAGGCCGCAATGGCATCTACTTCGGGACCAATACGCTCGCTGAGGGAGGCATCGGAAGGATTATCGAGCAGTTTGGTCAGCTGGCGGGCATCGCGCTCGGAGGCAGCCTTAAGTGCTTCCGGTTCCAGCCCAAGCGGTAGACCCGGCACTACGGAAAGCACGACATATGTGCGATCGGTGAACCGCTGGCGAATGCCGTTGACGAGCGAAAAGTCGACAAGCCGGTTTGGCCCAGCACAAAGTCGAACTGTCGCATTATCCAACTCAGCGTTCGTTTGGCTGTCCGTGATTTTTCTGACGATACGGTAGAGATAACCCCCTTCGTAGCGAAGGTCTTCCTCCACGATGTATGCATGACTGGTGCTGTCCGTATACGACGATTTGAAGTACTCTTGTGAATAGTCCATATCCAAGACGCTGACCTCCAACCCACACGCATTTTTCCGACCGCTGAAGCGCTCCTCCAACTCGCGTTTCAGGATGGCATAGGACCCTGTGCGCAGTGGCGATACTAACGACACCATCTTATCGTGGCGTTGCTTGGGTTCCTGTATCCGGTCGAGAGTGGGGTCGCCGGTGGAAGCCTTGCCGATGGTGCTTATGGGAAATAAGGTTAAATCGAAGCGAAGCTCAAAGTCGTCTTCATTCATCGCATTAATGCCTTTGGCAATCGCCACGGCGACAGCAATGGCAGGCGCCGCTTGTGGCTTCGTGGTGGCTGCTGTTGTACCGACCGTATCGATGATCTTCGAGGCCAGCGCTTTCTGCTCTTTATCGAGTTCCACAATGAACAGCTTTATCCGCAGAGGAAACCCCTTGAACGGAGTAGGCCCATAGAGCACGCGGTCCGCTAAACCCAAGTTCACACCCGCTGGCGAATTGCGCTCGTTATAGAGCACCTTCGTTATGGCGGTTTCGGGATTATCCGTACCATCGTCAAAAATTTGGACATACATCAGGACGTGTGGACTGCTGGTCTCTTTAAGGTATTTTATGAAGGCCGTGTTGAGAACAAGGGCGATGATTTCACCCTTGTGTGGAGTCACCAAATTGGGGGGCGTCGTATCCAGAGTATCTCGGTCGAGCAACTGTCCTTTGTCAGGAGCAATCCCGTAGACAAGAGGTTCACCGGTAATGATGTGTTGAGAGGAGCACGAGGCTATTAGAGGAACGAGAATGATCAGTAGATAAAGTAGGCCTTTCATAAGTATATCCCTTCAACGCAATAGACCGTCGACATCGTTTCAACTTTGAGCTGCATTCCGTATTGGGCTTACCGTAGGATGCCCTCACTTTTGTTCGGACGGTCGGAGTATCTTGCTGGACATTGACCAAACAACACGTCAGATGCCTGCTGCTGCTGTCCTCCTTGTGATTCCCACTTTGCTTTTGAAGAAGCACAGCTCCAGTCATACATCGCCCACTGCACGACACCAAAGCGAGCGCCATCGCATTCAGACGAGCATGCCGGGGAAGAACAACGGGGTCGGAAGTCTTTATCTTAGGATCTCGTAGTCCAGCCGCCTACCTCCGTGGAATTCAACCCGCCGGTTTCACAGCGTCCATGCTGACCCTGTGTCCTGCCACACCGGACGTAATTGCAGTTTCGCACTGACATGCACGTCAGTGAGACAGCAAGGCACGTGCCAGAAAGATTACTTAGAATCCTTCCTTGCCTTATTCAGACGATACGAATGGACGTATTTTTTCTGGAAGAGAACTCAGGAGAGGAAACTGTATCCAAAGGAATAGCCGACGGTATCGAAACAGATACGACCAGGCGAAGAAAGGTATCGAGAATCTTTTCCGTTGAACACGGCATTGGATCCGCGATGAAACAGCTCTATTGCACCCTGGCTGGAAGGGATGGGCACGATGATTGGAACCAGAGCGACCATCACTGCCTGGTCTCCCTTCACCTGGTGGTAGCCTGAGTCCTGCTTCGGGATTTACGCAGCGGCTCGGGGCGCACGAGGTGCCGGCAGTGAACGAACAGAATGAGTATGCCGATTCAGAGCATCTGAATGACGACTGCACGGAACGCTCTGAGATCATCCAGGTGGGTTCGAATGACCTCGTGCACCTGACCGTAGTCGATCTTCCAATACATGTGCACCAACAGATTGGGAAACCGCGCCATCTGCTGCAGTCGCCCAGTAAGATCGGGCGAAAGCAGGCCGGCTTCATGAAGTGTTCCAAAGCACCCGGCGTAGTCCTCGGGAACCTTGTGGAGGCGTTTCGCCGTCACATGATAACAGAGCGCCAATGCCGCCTCGATCGCAACCAGCAGACGATAACAGGCGATGTCGAGCCGGTCTTGATCGGCGAGAAATTCTTCGCGCGACAACGGCTTGAACCGCTCCAGCCGGACGACGGAATCTTCAATCTCAGCGCAGCGTGCGCGTATGAGGTCGGCATTGAGATTCACGCAGCATAGGCGTCCTTGGTCGCCTGCCGGAGCAACGGGCTTGCATCAAGATAATGGCGCGTCGTCTCTTCGATGAGCGATGCTAGACGTTCATCATCCCGGTTCATAATCAGCTGCCCCCTGAGCACATGATAAAGAAAGGAAGTTGGAGCCTGATTCAGGATGCGGACATCGACGGGAAGTTGCGCGCAGGCGCTGAGGCGGGCGGCCATGGTCACCATGCTCTGCATGGATCCTTCAGGGCCGATGGCATCGAGATAGACACCGATATCGATATCGCGGAATGATGCTGCATCCAGAAACGACCCATGGACATAGGCAAACGCTACATCACGCTCCAACGCCAACTCTTTAGCGAGCTGCAGAATGAGACCCTGGCGTTTTTCCCTCTCCATGCCGTAGCGTCGACTCATCACGCCCCCTCAACAGCTCAGATCCCAGTCATAACAGTCACTGCGGCAGAGTATGCCGAACAGCGTAAGGCGAGGCAATTTGAGGCGCCCGCTTGCTGCAGCTTACGGGCAGGCGATGTTCATCGCCTGCGATCAGGACTCACCTAACGCCGATCCGCACCTCCCACAGCTTTGTATAGACCGGGCCAGTCGGGCGCAGATCGCTTATGGGGATAATGGGCTCGACTGGCAGCATACCTAACGTCACCGAATGGTCCATCACGTCACTCTAAGCCAGGGCCTGCCCGACCTCGCACGTCTTTTCCTTAATCCGCGCGAGGGTGAGGTGGGGACTAAGACGCCGCCCTTCCTGCGCAAGGACGGCCGCTTGGCAGCATTCCTCAACTACGCAAGGTTGGGAAGAAAGGGACGAGAGTGTCTTCCGCTCCTTGATGCAGTATCCGTTCAATCTCACTTGGTCTTGTTTCGCTTCCGATGGCCCTCATGGCTTCTTGCGCCGCGCCTGCGCAGTATTCTTGCCGTCTCGCGCGATCGGCGCTCACTGGGACGCTTTGCCTGATATTCAAATAGTCACTTATCAACATGTCATCTGGCCGGGGGGATCCAGAAACCAGGGTGGAATTACGTCTCCCCTAGGGGCAACGCCAGAGGCAGGCAGCGCATAACTATATGAAGATATTTTATGAAAGAACGAGCCGCCATATGGGACTATTCACGAAGCATCTCTATGTTGAATAAAACACCTAAGACAGACGGTCTGGCTGGCACTGAGTTTGCTCATACATCCGATTGGTTCAGCCGTGAACGACGCGCGAAGGAGGACCCCATGAGACAGGATATGATGGAAGATGAATACAGTCGAGAAATGGAAGAATCGAAGCCCTCGAACGCGAACC
>JAJFBJ010000140.1 GCA_020697375.1 Nitrospira sp.
CGGACGGACCCTCGTGGCAATCCTGGAAAATTACCAGCAAGCCGACGGATCGGTCATCATGCCAGAGGCCTTGCGACCATATTTACGAGGAATGGACCGCATCAAACAAGAGTAGAATAGAGCGTGCTCGCCGGAGTACTGCTGAATTAGAGTTAGAACATGGAGGGGTGACTGAGCGGCCGAACGTGCCGGTCTTGAAAACGGAGAAAGAACCTTCCTAAGCCACTGACACCACTATATATCGTGGCTGCGCCATCGGCAAAGGGCGGCAAAACGGTGCAAGCCATCCGCAAATCCGCAACCCTGCCGCAACACAGAAAGACCCCCGCCGGCTTTCGGCAGCGTACCCCCCCCGCCAAGTAAGGTATCCCACGACAAGCCAGATACATGCCTATCGGTCATACCAACCGACCGGGGGGCATTTGCATTTCCGGCCCATCGAAATAAGGAAACGTCGGTTGGAATGGGACCCACCACGCTCGGCTAACCTAGACATGAACAGCACGAAGACGGCTTATACCTCATCCTGCAGGAGATCGCACCTCCGATCCATCCGTGAAGTGCATTGACTGTTGTGCGGGAAATAAGGCGGAGGTGGTGCGGTGTGAGATTCAGTCCTGTGCCTTGTGGCCGTTCCGTATGGGGCGCAATCCGAATCGAGCGGGCATAGGGTGGGATGCCGGTGGGGGCTTTAATATTGAGAATCCTGCAAAAAAGGAAACCGACAAAAAACGAAGCGCTCACTGCACCAATGCTAAGCAGAGTGTTAGAAGTGACCGACTGACCCGCGGTTAGGAATTTCGTCGAATTACCTCAGACAATCCAATCCCACAGGAAAACCACAAACTGGGATACTGGAAAGCGGCGCAGATGGGTTTGCTTTGTCCTGCGGTGGTACGACTGATTCCGCTACATCGGTTTAGCGTTCGACTGTTCCGCAGGTGTTTTCTCTGATAGTTCATTAGAACAAGGGCCCTGAGCCCCATTAAAGGCACTCACAGCAAAGTAGTACTGTGCATTAAACTCAAGACCTCCGATTGCGGCAGAAGGTTCGGCCACGTGAACGGGTCCCTTTTATCATTTGAATCGAGGCCGGTATGAGGCGAAAACGTCTCTCAAACTCAAATTAGGTTCTGCGCATAACTGTTGCGGTAAAAACTTTTATTGGGATTGAGCCAGTTCCTTCCGAAGCGCGAACACAAGGTAATTCGGGGGGCGAGAATTGAACTCTGATTTGGGTCAAGTGCTACACCACCATGTGGAAGGGGCGATTTGAAAACACTCCAGGCCAGAGGCCATAGGGTCTCGATCTGTTCTCATCCGTTTCAAGGTCTGTCACTTACTAACGGATCAGAGAGTGCGAGAACGCCTATCCAGAACGATGGGACAAGATAGTTCTGCCACCAGCTTAGGCCCAGACATGCCGGAAGAGTCGATTTTCCATTTCGTGTCACGCCCCCATGCGTGAGTACGATCATCGGAAAGGCAATAGCGCGACGGCGAGGGAGGCCATTTGGAACCATGAATAATGTGAAGCTTAGAAATCGTTCTACGGTGGAAGAAGAGGGCAGAGAAAAGAGGTTCGCTTGTTTGTACCTCGGGTGCATTTTGCTTGAGTTGCATTTACCTCGAAGGAAGTTTTTACTTTACTTCAAGTCTTAATAAGAGCACTATCCGGTCTACGGAAATTTATGAAACGTCCAGCAAGGAGGATCTCTTATGAGACATCTCCTGTTCGCGGGTCTGTTTCTCTCCGTGCTCTTCCTTTCCCCATCGGCATTTGCCATCAGTTATTCCACATCAGCATGGCTGGACTTCAGTACTTTGAGTTTCAGTGGGGTGAGCATTAGCCCCAGCAGTTCTTGGGGCTTGTTCCAAACCCTATTCACTTTCATGGAGGGAAATACTATTGGTGGTTCAAAACCATCATGGACGGCTGAGACAGAGACCCAAAACAATGCTCAGAACGGAGAGGCTGTCGCGGTCGCAGACCTGACCTTCATGCAAACATCTGCTAGTCTCATTGGGTCATCAGGAAATCTCTCTTCGTTCATCAGTCGGAACGCCACCTTTGATATTCTTAGTAGTGGCCACTTGACGGTGAGCATCCAATATGCCCTTGCGCAAAGTGGCATCCTAGAACCAGCTCATGTGGGAGGATCCTTCGTCACAATGGACTTTGTTTTTCTCAGTAATGGCATTGCAGATCAATTACAAAACCACGGCGCATTGGCAGGAGATAGTTCACACACTGGTACTTTAAGCCTTACTCAATGGTTCAATGCTGGACAACAGGCGACGATAGGCCTGCGTACGGCCAGTTTTGCGAACTCAGTTCCTGTACCGGATATGTTCGTGCTGACGGTTTCTGGATTGGTGGGGATTGCCGTCCTTGCTCGGCAGGTTAAGATGCGTGCAATGCCCAGCTGAGGTTCGCTGTCTTCCTTCCAACGAAGCGCTCAACGTGCGCGATCATGAGCAGCGGGTTAACCGCGATTGCCTTCGGTTGGCCCTCAGGCGAACATGCGACAAGTTGCTCCGCTGAGGACAGGCCCCTGCGGGGACTTTGTGGTGTCTGCTTCTCCCCCTCATAACTCTATAGGGGGGTTCCTTTCTTCGACGCGCTTCACCTAAAATGCCGCGCATATCTCCCCCCGATCAGCATAGTTGGAGATAAGATGCCAGCTAAGGATCCTCATCGTTATGTGTCAAGTTCCTCACAGAGTGATCCTCCTGCTACTCTCCCTGAATGAATCGCGTTTCGCATCGTATTTGTCGAAGCAAACACCCAATGGTCAAACCCGGTGAAAACATGTGCCACAGATGTGCGAAATGACCGGGCCTGGCGAAAGATGAGTTCAACCACATGTGTTACAACATATTGCTTCAATTTTGAATTGAACGGGAATTCTCATAGTTTAGACACATGATCAGAAGTTCTAACTCAGTACCGAAGAAAGGGATCGTCCAAACCAACGTTTGTATTGTTGGTGCTGGAGCAGCAGGGATTACGCTCGCACGTGAATTCATTGACCAGCCATTTGATGTATGTCTTCTGGAAAGCGGTGTTATGAGTCCTAATAAGAAGACTAGATCCCTGTTAAGCGGCCAAAATATTGGAAGGTCCTATCGTCCCTTAGAGTGTACACGCTCCCGATCTTTCGGTGGTACTACAGAAGTTTGGGGTGGCGGCTGTGAAGAGCTTGATGACCTGGATTTTGAAACACGGGCCTGGATTCCACATAGCGGGTGGCCTTTCCCCAAGGCTCATCTCAACCCCTTTTACGCTCGTGCTAGAGCCACTTGCCAACTCCCATCCTATGCTTTTGACAAAGGATGGGAAGGTTCTTTCGTGGCCCATCTCCCTCTGAATGGGAATAAGATAACAAAGCAAGTACTTTATCGCAGTAGGTTCACACATTTCGGAAAGCTATACGGTAAAGAACTCTTTAGCGCCTCCAACATCTCGCTTTTCCTCAATGCAAATGTCGCTGAAATCATGACGGACGGTCGAACAAGAAAGGTCACGCAACTCCGCGTTTCTACTTTGGATGGGCATGAATTCTTCATTAATGCACAAATATTTATCTTGGCAACAGGTGGAATTGAAAACCCGCGGTTACTCCTAGTGTCAAACGGAACTCAAAAGGAAGGGCTGGGTAATCAGTATGATCTTGTCGGTAGGTTTTTTATGACGCATCCTGAAGTAGACGCCGGTCTATTGTTTCCCTTGGGGCAAACTTCGCAAACCGACTGGTACCGATTTTATAAAGTAAATCTTGGATACCCGAAGACAACTATTGCGCTCTCGGAGAAGGTACAAGCCGAGGAAGCATTACTGAATCTCAAGATGACCTTTCACGCAACTTATGATGAATCACAATGTAATGGAGTGTCCTCCCTTTTGTATTTACTTAAAGAGATCTCCATGGGACGTGGAGCTTTCATTCCTAATCACTTCCGCGAAAATGTGAGGGCGATCATTAAGGATCGCTTAAGCGTCGCGTCCTACGTGCTGAAAAGCGTCGTCGGGCTTCGTTTCCTTAGAAAAAGGATTCACGCATTTTATCTTACTAATCGGCTGGAGTCGGCCCCAGATCCAGAGAGTAGGGTGCTACTGTCTACAGACCGTGATGAGCTTGGCATACCCCGCGTGAAATTAGACTGGCGGATGAAACCGATTGACAAATGGAGCCTGGGCCGCTCCCATGAGATATTAAGCGAACACATCACATCCACAGGGTCCGGTCGATTGCGCATCCAAGCAGACAAGGATGAGGATTCCTGGCCAACCACTCTAATAGGACCTTGCCATCATATAGGTACGACTCGCATGAATAGGGATCCCAAATTTGGTGTTGTGAATGAAAATTGCCAGGTTCATGGGATTTCTAATTTGTTTATAGCAGGCAGTTCTGTCTTTCCTACTTCCGGAAGTGCCGCCCCTACGCTTACTATTGTTGCTCTTGCTCTCAGACTAGCGGACCACGTTAAAATAATTATGAAATCTGAGTTTGGGGGTAGATCGAATCGAGGTACCTACGCTTGAATGACACCATGGCCTGTTGCTTCGCGGTATAACAGTTCCAGAATCCTACTGTCAGAGAATCAGGGACGGGGTAGATGTATCCAAGAGAGCAGGTTAGATTACGGATATCCCCCCGAATGTAGCCGACGACACAGCCATGGCGGGACTGGATCGGGATCAGTCCATAAACCTCGCCTTGCTGCTTTTGCCTCCTGCTCCGATTGCTCGAGCGCACGGTCGTTGGGCGCGTGTTTCTGATACCACCAACACCATCCTTCCCTGACCAGCTGCTGATTGACGTTCTTACCATCGGCTAAAAACACATTGGCAATGGTGCGCCCATGTAAGCTCCCCAGTCAACGAGACAGTTTTAATGGAGAACTTCCGGCTTCAAGTTGGACCCGGTATGTGGCCGGCGGCAGGCCGGCCAGCGCATCGTGCGGTCGCTCTTCGTTGTAACTCTGTAACCATTCGGCACTGATCTCCCGCACCTGATCGAGCGACTCGAACACATAGGCGTTCAGCACTTCGGTGCGATACGTTCGATTGAACCGCTCGATGAAGGCATTCTGATCCGGCTTCCCCGGTTGGATATACCGCAATCCGATCCCTCGTTCCGCACACCAGCTCATGAACCGCTCCGCGATGAGTTCGGGGCCATTGTCGAGCCGAAGGGCCTGCGGCTGACCCCGCCAGACCACGACCTGCTCGAGCACGCGAATCACCCGCTCGGCTGGCAGGGAGGTATCAATCTCAATAGCCAACCCTTCTCGCACACCTTCGTCGAGGATGTTCAAGGTCCGGAACCGACGTCCGCCGTACAACGTGTCACTCATGAAGTCCACGGCCCACACCGTATTGGGTTGGGGCACGACCACGAGCGGTTGTCGGAGCCGAACCGGCAGCCGCTTCTTCGTCCGGCGTGGGAGGTTCAGCCGGAGCTGGCAGTACACCCGCCACAGCCGTTTGTGATTCCACGGATGGCCATCGAGCCGCAGTCGATCGCAACATTTCCAGAAGCCCCAGCGACTTCTGGCCGCCACGAGGGTCGTGAGCGCGGCAATCGCCGGCGCATCCCGCCGGGCCCAATCCACGAGCGGCCGATAGTACGTCGCCCGTCCTACCCCGACTGCCCGACAGGCCCGCTGAACCGAAAGGCCATGCACCGTGACCAGGTGCGTCACGACCTCCCGTCGTTCAGCGGGCCTTAGAGCTTTTTTGCGATCACATCCTTCAGCGCCGCATTCTCGAGGGAGAGATCGGCATACAGGCGTTTCAGCCGGCTGTTCTCGTGCTCCAATTCCTTCAGTCGCTTCACGTCGGAGGCCTCAAGGCCTCCATACTTGGCTTTCCACTTGTAGTAGGTCGCGGAGCTGATGCCGTAGTGTCGCCAGATCTCATTGACGGGGCGACCGGCATCGGCCTCTTTCAAGATCGACACAATCTGCGTTTCGGTGAACTTCGACTGGCGCATGGGAACCTCCTGGCTAGGGTGACGATTGTGCCAGAAAGTTCTCCTTTTTGACTGTCTCAATTTACGGGGAGCTTACACCCATACTTGTACGTCCCGAAAGTGTTGAGTGTAACTTCCTTTCCAAAAACCAACTCAGAGGCGGCTTGCTTCGTTCGCGTGCTGTAGGCTTGGCCATTCTCAGGGCAGTCTATGCCATTGAGTCGAATACGTTCGGCGTGGTGGTTGTGCAGGACCTCGATGGTGTCGCTGTCAAGGATGGAAACGATCAGAAAAAGTGGTGTGCGATCCAATGATTGAAGCTACCGTCTCGGACATAACCAGGGTGAAGACACGGGCTAACGGCCCCCAGCATTGGGAAATGGGATGACCGGAGGCGGTAACACCATCGGAGTAGGAGGCGGAACGCGCATGCTGTTGAAGCCCCGATTCATGTATCCGCCGAGGAACGGCGAGTAGCCGGTGAGACGAAACTACAGGTCCATCCTTCATCGAATCTGCCGCCAGCACCTCAATTAAGTGGGCAGGCCAGAAGGGTCCGGAGCGCTTGTGTCCATCCGAATCAAGTCAGCTTGTTTCTGGCGGATGACTTCTAACAGGCGGTCTTGATCCGTAATCAAGGCAGTAAGCCGACCAATTGCGGCAACAAGAAAGGTGTTGATTGGCCTCACAGCAGCGAGAGCCTACCTTGTCCAAGTGTCAGCTGCAATTTGATGGTATTCGGCCGAAGGAAAGAAGATCGGGCGATTGATTATGGGCAACCGGGTTTAGGCTGCGCTTTGTTTCCCTTCTCCAGTAGCCTCGTCCTCTCCTCTATGTCTAGCCAGTGCAGTACTATCGAACAACGTACTTGCCTTCCCTGCTTGCTGTTGAAGCGCTTCCAACTCTTTGGAAACGGGTTTCAAATTCTTGTCGAGTGCCGTTAGCCTGTCAATACTTGCCCGTATCCTGCATCTTGCATTAGAGCGAAAGCTCATCCCCTAAGGAAAAGAAATAGACGGCCCCGCTATTCGGGGCGCTATTGTCCGCTTGATTGCCATTGATTCCAGTTGCATTGCTGTCTTCACGGTAAGCTCCAACGGCCAGGCTATCCCCAGTAAGGGCGAGACTTACCCCAAATTCATAATCGGCATTCGAGTTGGAGGCTTTCAGATAGGCCTTCTGAATCCACATCCCGCCGCTACGCGTGAACAGATAGACAGCGCCGCTGAGAGGGGCGTTACTGTTTCCCTGCTCGCCATTAATGCCGGTCCCATCGCTATTCTCGGTCCATGAGCTCACGGCGAGGAGGTCTCCCAAGACCGCGACACGACCGCCGAAATTATGATTTGCTCCAGCGTTTGAAGCTTTCAGATAGGCTTGCTGAGCCCAAACGCCAGCGCTCCGCGTGAACACATAGGCAGCTCCACTGTTT
>JAJFBJ010000141.1 GCA_020697375.1 Nitrospira sp.
TTGCCGTCCCACATAGGAGGAATCGTTCCTGTTTTCCACTGGCCCGCCATCAACCGTGCCAATGCCGGAGGCAACTTGCGCGGGTCGGTCCCGATCAGTTCGTTCGTCCCGATGGTGATGGTCTCGGGACGTTCGGTGTTGTCGCGCAGGGTCAAGCAGGGTACTCCAAGCACGGTGGTTTCCTCGGTGATGCCGCCGGAATCCGTAATGACGCCTTTCGCGTGTTTGACCAAATAGTTGAATTCGAGATACCCCAGCGGATCAACGTAATGCAGCGATGGAAGTTCCCGATCGGAATCCCGTAAATTCTTGGCGGTACGTGGATGGACGGGAAACACCACGGGCAAGCCCTTGCTTCCCTCAGCTATCGCCTGGAGCAGCCGCAGCAATTGCTGGTCGCCATCGACGTTGGCCGGACGATGAAGCGTGACGATCAGGTATTTATTAGGCTCAAGATTGAGAGAATCCCAACAGGCCGGGGGACGCAACCGCGGAAGCTGCTTGAGCAACGTGTCGATCATGGTGTTGCCGACGAAAAAGATTCGTTCATCCTCGATACCAGCCCGGCGCAGATTGTCGTTTGCAGTGTCACTGGTGGTAAAAAACCAGTTGGTGATCGAATCGGTCACGACCCGATTGATTTCTTCCGGCATTGACCAATCGCCTGACCGTATGCCACCCTCCACATGCGCCACCGGCACACCCAACTTTCGAGCGGCGATCGAGCAGGCCATTGTCGAGGTCACATCTCCGACCACCAGACACAGGTCGCTCTTCTCCTTTAACAACACCTTTTCGTAGTTCACCATGATCGCCGCGGTCTGTTCCGCCTGGCTGCCCGACCCTACTTCCAGATTAATGTCGGGATTCGGAATGCCGAGTTCTTCGAAGAAGCTGCCGGACATGGCACGATCGTAATGCTGGCCGGTATGGATCAGGCGAAACCGCAGCCCGCTGCCCTGCTCGCTTGCCGCATTCAGCGCGTCGATAATCGGGGCGATTTTCATGAAATTTGGCCGTGCTCCTGCAATAAGATCGATTCGCTTCATCGTGCTGCTCTTTCTTTAGTTATCACAAACCGCTTGAAGCATCATGTCTGCCGCAGGAACAGCGTAGGGCACCATGATGCTCACCGGCTGACATAGGAACCTTCCAGAGGGCCAGAATCACATAGATTATTCAAGTTTGTCACCAAAACGTAGCTTCGGCCCAAGACCTTCTTCCAGGTTGTTGAGCCTGAATGCGTTGCGATTAGGGCGGGGCGACTCTTTTCAGTCATCTGCCGGAACCCGTTTCATTACCACATTTCGATGAGCCGGTGTCAGGGCCAAATGTCATTGTATGAATTTCTTACAGACTGTTTCATCTTTGCACAACCATATTCAGCCTCCGACTCTCTTATGTAGTTTCGACTTATCAATACGTGGTTTTTCGGCATTGACCTCTCGCGTCGACGAATGTACTGTGCCGTTCACCAAAGCCGGTCGTTCTCAAGGCCAAATGGACAGAGCCTTGCCTAGGATTCCGATTCAGCCACTTTCTTCATGGCATTTCGTTGCGTGTAACCCTATCTTTCAACCCCAATCTGCTTCCGCGACGCCTCGCTTCGCTGGCGACAGCCCTCGCCGCTCCCGGCCGCTTGGAATGGTGGAGCCAAGCGAGGGAACGTTGTCTGTTTTCACTCCTGCACCTGCGTCAGCGAATGGGAAAACGTTCGCTGGCTCGCACGTTTACGGCTCAGGACCTGTCCGCCTACTCATTCTGTGCGAGTCCGCATCCCCTGCTGCCGTCCTTGCCCTGGCAATTTGAGGCGGACGACGCCCAGATCGAGGGATGGCTCAGCGGATTCGTGACCGTCTTCGGCTATCCCTGGACCTGGTGCGCCGATGGGTCCTGTTGGCACAAGGCCCCGGACACGGGACATCTATGGCCGCGGCGGTTCTTCGCCGACATACCGATTCATGCCGGCAACCCATCCGGCGACATTCGCATGGCATGGGAGCCCTCGCGCCTTCAACATCTCTTGTTGCTGGCCCTCCTTGCGCAGAAGGCGGAACCGGCTATCCGCGATCGCGCCGTCGCCGCCTGTGAGGCCCAGCTGCTGTCCTGGGTGGAGGCCAATCCGTTTTTGACCGGCATCCATTACATTTCCCCGATGGAATGCGCGCTTCGCCTCCTCGCCGTCTGCTACGCCGTCGATTTGATTCGCCCCTGGTTGCAGGCCCCGGAACGGGTCTGGCCGGCGGTTCTTACCATGGTATCCGGCCATGCGGAGTGGATCAGAAAACGTCTGGCGCTTCGCATATCCACGTCCCATGAAACACTGGCGGCGGCGGCGGCTCTTATCTATGCCGGCAGCCTGTTTCCTGAAATGGAGCAGGCTGAACGGTGGCTGGCGTTCGGCCACTACTTGTTGGAGGAAGAAACCCCCCGCCATATCAGCCATGACGGCGGCAGCCAGGAGCAGGGGTTGGGATATCTTCAGTTCAGTACCGACCTGTTCGGCCTGGTGCTCGCGCTGCTCGATCATCGGCAACAGCCGGTCCCGGAGAAAATCCGCCAGGTGTTTGACCGCAGCCGCGACTTTCTGGACGAGTTTCGTAATCTTGCGGACGGCACATTGCCTCGAATCGGGGATGGCGACCATGAGACGGCGCTGTCCTCCTGTCTCCGCTTTCCATCTACCGGAACCAAGCGTGCGTTTGGCCTGACGACTTTCCACCTGTCGGGCTATTCGATTATTCGCGGGCGTGAGTTGCAGCGGGCGATCTTCGATCACGGCGCGCTGGGCATGGCGCCGCGTTATGCGCATGGGCATGCCGACGCGCTGTCCCTGCTGCTCGATGTCGGATGGCGCGACGTGTTCATCGATCCAGGCACCTATACGTATACCGGAGACGAACGGTGGCGGGCCTATTTCCGGGGAACGCGAGCGCACAATACGGTGATGATCGATGGACTGGACCAGGCCCTGCAGGATGGACCCATGGCGTGGTCGCAGCCGTTTGAGACGCACCTGATCTATAAAGATGAGACACCAGAAGGGAAAATCACAGTCATAGCCCGGCACTATGGTTATAAGGACAGGATCGGTGTGACTCATTTGCGCGGCGTGTCGTATGAACCGCCCGGCTCATGGATTATCTGGGATTGGCTCACGGGAAGCGGGGTGCATCACATGGAATTGAATTGGCATTTGGGTTGCCGTCCGACCGCCGTTGACGGCGGCTATCAGCTGGAAGGATTAAACTCTCCGCTTCTTCTGACCATTGAAGGAGGAACGAGCATACTATGCGAAGGCTGCGTGCAGCCAGTGGGCGGCTGGATGTCGAGAGGCTACGGCTCAAAGGAGCCGATTACGACGGTGAGAGTGGAACATACCGGACCATTACCGCATGAATTCATGACCCGCTTGCGCTTCGTGTGACACGCTCCGCCTCCCTACTCTTTTTCCATCAAACGCCAGCCCATTTTTTGCACACAACGCTCTGTGGCCTCGATCACGAGCAGTTGGATGCCCTGTTGGAGTTTGGGATCCCGGAGGGTGTCGGCCTGGCACTTATTGTAGTCTCGGGCGAATTGGTCTTGCGGTCGGTTCGGATGGACCCATTCCGCGCCGCAACCGGCGGATAGGGAGAGCAGCGCGAGGAACAGTACCGGGCCGAAATAATGCGTCATATTGTGCCTCGTATGTCGGAATTCCTGAAGCATCCGGAATGTGGCCAGAAGATAAACCGCAATCGTGAAGCCCGTCAAGCAGCGGGATGCCTCCTGCCATCCGTTCGAATTATCGAGGCTCGCGCAGATGTTCCTTACAACACGGTAAAGCAGGTCTAGAGTGTTTTGAGTGCAACCCTCCCCCGTGAGTCGCGACTTCGCCGTCGCGTCCTCGGGAGCGATGGAACGGCTCGGATTTGTCGTCTATTCTTCGAAGGCGCCGTTGAGGTGATTCTCTACAAGGAGAAGGAAGTCTGGTCAACCGGCCGGTGTCTAGGGAAGCGGCACGGAAAACATCACTTCGTTGCCCTGTTCGTTGTACGTCAGGTTGGGAAAGAAGGCTTTGGCGAGAAAGACACCGCGTCCATTGGCATCGTGGCTCTCACAAGGCTCATCGGCCCCGGTGAGAACAGGCTTCCAGGCGAACCCTCTGCCTTCATCCTGGATCGCATAGCGAAGGAGGCGGGCATGTTTGTCATAGCAAGCCCGCACGATGACACGACGTTTGGCGAACCGTGGATCTGCACGGCGTTGGGCGATGAGCGCTTCGAATTGACCTTTTGCCAGCGCCTCGTGTTTTTCCTGGTAAAAAATCTCCAAGCTGCCATGTTCGACTGCGTTGACGAGAAGTTCGATCAACGTCGCACGAAGGTGCAGGCGCTGAGTCTCGGGAAGTGTCATGGCTGTCCCCTGAATCAACCAGGACACGCAAGATTCTACGTGAAGCGGGTCGTTGCCGATCACTTGCCGATATTCGAACAGTTCGATCCCCGGCACATCATCGATGGTCTGCGGGATGGTTTGAAGCGCCCGGTCGAAAGCCAATCCGAGTTCCTCGCCTAAGACCGGTTTATGCAGATAATCGACGGCGCCGGCTCGAAGCGCTTCGACGATCGAGTTTTCATCGCCATCTTTCGCCATGATGATCTTGGCGATGTGCGGATACCGTTCATGCATGGTACGGATCATGGCGAGGCCGGCCATGTCCGGCATGAAGGGGTCGCTCAGCACCACATCAGGCAGGGCCATGTCCAGCATTGCCATGGCCACATGAGGGTCCGGCGCCGTGATCACCGAGAGTCCCCGTACCGTGGCCTGCTCAAGCGCCAGTGACTGTGTCTCTTGGCAAGGATCGACGACCAACAGAATTTTCCCCGCGCCCGACTGGTTCATGACGGCAAACCCTTTGCTATGACCGTTTTCAATTCGGCGGTCAATCGCGCCACTTCCGCCTCGAACCGGGAACAGAGGGACTGCGCATCACGGAGCGCAGAACGGCGGGCTGCGTCCTCGAGGCGTTGGGCGATCGATCCGGCGGGTTCCGCGCAAAATTCCAGCGCAGACCCTTTGAGTTTGTGCGCCTGCTGAGAAAGCATGGGGAAATTCCGAGAAGCCAGGGCTGTCCGGATGGCTTCGATATCCTGCGCCGACCGTTCGATGAACATGCCGGCCAAGGTCAGGAACAAATCATGATCGCCATCCATGCGATCCAGGGCGGCGTCCAAATCCATGGCCGGTCGTGATTCCATTACGCCATGCTCCTGGCCGGGACAGAATCTTTCAGTATCTCCAATCCAAGAAGCGCCACATCGTCGGGAAAGATGTCCCCGCCCATCCATTGCCGCGCCGTCGTGATGGTCTCGCTGATACTGTTCTCCAACGTGCGGCAGCGTTTGCCATCCAACGAATTTTGCAAGCGTGTCTTGCCCCACAGTTCTCCCGTGGCGGACGGGGCTTCATAGATGCCGTCGCTCAGTAAATACAGCCGATCATGGAGGTGTAAGCTGACGTGGGCGGTATCGAAGGTTGCTTCATGATCGAATCCCAATGGAAGACCGGCGCTGGGCAACCATTGTGACGCGCCACGATTCGATTGGATAAAGGCCCCGCCATGCCCGGCCGTGGCATAGGCCAGCGTGCGAGTCGGCAGATGCAGACTACCGACCCATAACGTGAAGTATTCGCCGTCTTGCGTCAGCGGAAAGCGGCGATTGGCTTCGTTGATGATCGCTCCCGGATCGTAGCTTCCGACGGCCTTGGCTAGGTTATCTTCCCGGAGGAAACTCATGAGCGTGATGGCGCGTAGTGCCGCGGCGACACCGTGGCCCGAAGCGTCGAGAATGTAGAGACCGAGCGTATCCGGTCCCCAGTGGCCGACTTGGAACAAATCGCCGCCCAAAGCCAGCGACGGTTGGTAGGCCCACTGCATGGCCAGCCCCGTAGAGGGCATACCGGGGCGAGGGAGTTGTGATCTGACGAACTCGGCTGCCGACTGCAATTCACCCTCAAGTTCTTCCTGTTTTGCGGAGAGCAGCCGATGGGAACGGTCGAGATCATCGCGGGTGCGCTCAATCTCACGAACGAGAGCGCCGGCCCTGAGGCCCGCCTGAACACGCGCGAGAACTTCCTGCTTGCTGGCCGCCTTGCTGAGGAAATCATCAGCGCCGCGGGATAGTCCTTCGGCGATTTGGTCGGGACGGTCGTGCGCGGTCATGAGGATGACCTGGCTCGATTTGAGATTGATATCCCTGCGGATGGCTTCGCATACGCTGGGGCCGTCCAATCCCGGCATCATCCAATCGAGAATGACGAGATCCGGGCGATACCTGGCTGTGGCTGCGAGTCCGGCGTCTCCATCGCCGGCTTCGATGACGTGATAGCCCAGCCGTTTGAGACGCCCGGCCATCCCGGCGCGAGTAATGTCGTCGTCATCGACGAGAAGAATGACAGGCGTCGGCCGGTCGGTCTGTCGGCAGACAGGAGGCGCGGCTTTGTGAGACTGGGAAACAGCCATGTCATGTGATTGTTCTACCGGTCTCATCCGGACACCGGAAGGCCGCGTGCCGCGAGCGCATCCTGTTCCGAGTCATAAACCGGCAGCATACGGTGGAGATTCGTCAGGCTGATGATTTCTCGAACATAACTCCGTGGGTTCAAGAGGCAGACCATTCCATGGATACTCCGGAAGCTTTGTGACGAGAGCGCCAGTATGCCCAATGCCGAACTATCGAGAAACCGAACGCCCTCCATGTTCATGATCAAATGGCGGCAGCCGGTCTGCTTAGCCCGTTCGACGGCTGCCTTGAAGGTGGCGCGATCGGCGTAGGTGAGCTCGCCCTGCAGATCGAGAATGATGGCATGGCCGATACGACGTGCAGTGATGTGCAAGAACGACTCCCTTCACGGCATCAAGGCTGGTCTCATGCGATTTTCCGGATGAGGGGAGAGGGAGTGGATTCGATGAGTGGAATGGTCTTGTGCAGATTGGCCAACTCGATGATCTGTCTCACCGTCGGTTGGGGATATGCCAGCGAAAGTTTGCGCTTGTCCGCCAGCGATTGCCGATGCGTGACCATCAACAGCCCAAGAGCCGCGCTGTCGAGAAAGGCTACTTGCGACAGGTCAATGATGACCTGTTCGACGTTCTGAGTGCCGAGCGCCTTAAAGGCCTCCTGGAAGGCTTTGCGTTGGGTATAGGTAAAGTTTCCCTCTAGTTTCAATGTCGCGGTCTGCGCTTGGATTTCTTGGACGATTTTCATGGCAGCTCCTCTCTGCTTCGGTTGAGACATCATCTCTTATTCATTCTTGCGTCGGAATCGGCGGCGGTATGCCGGCGAACAACCTGGCGATTTGC
>JAJFBJ010000033.1 GCA_020697375.1 Nitrospira sp.
TGGGAAGTCAACTGCGCCTCGTCCCATACCGCTTCGAATTGCTGGACCAAGTCGGCGGAGGTCACCACTTCCACGCCCAGACTGCGCACAAGATCGATCGTCCCGGCATCCACACGGGACACGTAGGGAATCGCATTCATCGGCGAATATTGCATGGCAATTCGCTTGGCGGATTGAAGGAGCGAAGCAAGAGCTGCCTGCTGTTCCCGCCAGGAGACGTACGGCCATGCGTTTCCGGGCAAGGCATCCAGGACATGGGGCTCGATGCGATGTTGCAACTTGATCGGCGTGCCATGCGCCGGAATCCAGTAGTACCAGCGCCTCGTCACGTGTAGCGACGGATCAAGCAACAACACCCGATAGGCAATGGGATCGAGATGGCGGAAGTCATAAAACAACCATCCATCAAGCCCAGGGTTGGCTCGAATGGCCTCCTGAATGCGGGCGATCCGTTCGCTATGCCGAATTTGACAATCCATAAGAACGTCATCATAGCGTCATTGACGAATCGATGCCACTGGACTACATGCTGTTCCTACGCCCTATTCAAATGTTACAATAGAAGCCGATTACCTATGATCATCCTGTCTTCATCAGATCCAGTTCACTACCGTGTCACTCTTTTTTTTGGGCCGGACACGGTCGAACATCAACCAAATCAGGTTCGCTGCGTCTTCAATGTAAAAAAACGTAGCTGGAAGGGCGGAGTGCAGGTGGCAGTGGATGTCACCCGAAAACAGCTCGTACAGGCTCGTGAACGCATTGGGCATCCGGCGTGGCTCGATAAGTTCTTGCAGGACATCGAACCAGACGATCAAGAAGACTTGATAAACCGGGCCGAGGACATGTTGGTTCAAGCCCTCTGCACCTGCAAGCTAAATCTGGCCCTGCACAGAGGACTCGAGCAGGCAAATCAAATCATCGCTGCTGAGGCATTCGACGCTGAGCTGGATCGCGCCATCGACGAACAACCAAGTCAATTGACTGATCGAATACGCCTCGCGCTGGATCTGGGCGAGGTTTCGGACATCTGAACGGCGAAAAGAGGGGCTTCCCGAAGGCTGGAAGGGCTTTGAAAAGCTGGACGGATTTGTTATAACGACAAGGGAATAAACGCAATCACGCGCGACTCATCGCATTCATTTTATCATCCGACAAAAGAACTCGGCACGAAGGAGGCACCCACCGTGAACGTCTCTGTCAATCCGTCCATCAAAAGACGACGCAGCCTCTGGTTGAACGTTTTCGTTCTGAGCCTGGTCATGATCTGTTCTTTGACCCTCATCGTGGCCCCTCTCTCGGCCCAAGAGTCGAGTAGTGCCTCCAATACTACGGTTTCACCCAATGATGCCAGCCCCTCCGGCGTAGGCATTCAGGCAGGATCAGCTTTGGCGACCATTGTCTACTTTCCGCTCAAATTGGCATTCGCAATCGGTGGGGGAGTGGTCGGTGGATTGGCATATGGTTTCTCGGGAGGCAGTGAACAGACGGCCAAGAACATTTGGATTCCCAGCATGTACGGCACTTATATCATTACACCGGAACACCTGAAAGGCGACAAACCCATTCGGTTCCTCGGTGTTCCTTCAGAGCCGGCACGGGATTCCATCGACTATTCCGTGGAACCGGCCCCGCTTCCCTTGGAACCGATCCGATAGCATGAAACCGGTCATCGGAGTCACACCCGACTTCAATGCCGGCGATCGACAGGAATGGGGCGGCAAGGAGCCCACATACTTTCTTCGGGCGCGCTACGTCCGTGCGATTGAAGAACTCGGTGGCCTGCCGCTTATCTTGCCGCTCGTCGTCGACCGTGCTTCCCGCCGTCGCCTCCTTCAAGGAATAGACGGACTGCTCTTTACCGGCAGTGGGCCGGATCTGAACCCCTCCCTGTACGGAGAACCTCAACGATACACGTTTCAAGTCGTGGCCGAACATCGATCCGACTTTGAGCTGGACTGCCTCCATATGGCCATACGGAATAGAATCCCCACCTTGGCCATTTGCGGCGGCATGCAAGCCATGAACGTTGCCTGCGGAGGGAAGCTGTACCAGGACCTCCCAGCACAAGTGAACGAAGCCTTACAGCATCGGCAGACAACTCCTGCGACTCGTGTTTCGCATAGTATTGCGATCGCAGAAGGTAGCCTCCTTAGTCGCATCATCAAACGTTCGCAGATGCGGGTGAACAGTTCTCACCACCAATCGGTCAAAACGGTGGGGCGCCCACTCATGGCCAGTGCGACGGCCCCTGATGGAATCATTGAGGCCATTGAACATCCAACGCACCGATTTTTCCTCGGACTGCAATGGCATCCCGAATTCTTATTCGAGCGCCACGTGCTGCATCGACGACTGTTTCAGGCCTTCTTGAGAGCCGCCGCCCATCGTCCGTAACTTCATGTCCCACCTGCTATACTTGAGGAAATTACACCACGGTACTCCTCAGCCATGACAACGGAAATTGACAAATACGACTGGAGAGAGGACTCTGAGTGAGTCATCCGTTGCTTCGCACTAAATCCATTGAACGAATCCTCGCTGATTCCGACGCTCCAGAACATCGCTTGAAACGTACGCTGACTGCCTGGGACCTGACCGGCCTCGGCATCGGCGCCATTATCGGCACCGGGATCTTCGTGTTAATCGGCACCGCGATCGTGGGCGATGCGCACCGGCCCGGAGCGGGACCTGGAATTGTCCTGTCGTTCATTCTCTCTGGAATCACCTGTGCGCTCGCCGCCCTTTGCTATGCCGAATTCGCAGCCATGATCCCTGTGGCAGGCAGCGCCTACACCTATTCTTATGCGACTCTTGGAGAATTTCTCGCTTGGCTGACAGGCTGGAACCTTATCCTGGAATATGGCGTCGCTTGCGTGGCGGTAGCCATCGGCTGGTCCGGATACTTTAATAACATCCTGAAACTCTGTGGTTTCGAACTTCCCTACTGGGCCACCCATCCACCTGGTTCGGACGGCGGCATCGCCAATATTCCGGCGGCGATCATAGTGCTCCTGGTGACGGGCATCTTAATCATCGGCGTGAAAGAAAGCGCGCGAGCAACCGGCGCCATCGTCATCATCAAGCTGGCCGTGATCGCTTTCTTCATCATCGTGGGCACGTCCTCTGTTGACCCAACCAACTGGTCACCGTTCATGCCGTTCGGTTTCGCCGGTGTGGGGGCAGCCGCTGCCATCGTTTTCTTTGCCTACATCGGATTCGACGCCGTATCCACAACGGCAGAAGAGGCTAAAAACCCCCAACGGGATTTGCCCATCGGAATTTTCGCCTCACTGGCTATTTGCACATTGCTCTATATTTCCGTAGCCGCAGTGCTGACGGGCTTGGTGCCCTATTCGAAAATCGATATTCATGCGCCGGTGGCCGAAGGGTTGCGGGTGGCAGGATTTCAATGGGGAGCGGCCATCGTGGCAACCGGAGCGGTGGCCGGGATCACCAGCGTCCTGGTCGTGATGATGCTCGGACAGATTCGAGTTTTTTTCGCGATGTCACGAGACGGGCTCCTCGGCGCTTGGCTCTCAAGCGTCCATCCGCGGTTTAGAACGCCTCACCATGCAACCTACCTGACCGGCGTGGCCGTCGCCATCATGGCAGCCCTGATTCCGATCGGCGAGGCAGCCGATATGACGAACATCGGCACCCTTTTCGCTTTTGTTTTGGTTTGCATTGGAATAATGGTCCTTCGCTACACCAGACCGAACCATCCACGACCCTTTCGTATGCCTTTCATGCCGGTCGTTCCCATTTTAGGGGTCATGGCTTGCTTGGGGCTGATGTATTTTCTTCCCTGGATGACCTGGGTTCGGTTCTTTGTGTGGACCATCATCGGCATCGTGGTATATGGAGTCTATGGGCTTCGTCACAGCAAGCTCGCAGCCGATCCATGCGAGAAGCAGGTTGACATTTCTCGATCAGCGCGATCAATCGATTGATACGTCGTTGAACGAGATGTAGTACTTAGGACGAAGACTTGTTTGGGGCGGCCGGGCCTGCTTTGTGAGCCGTTGATGCCGGGACTTCAGCCGGATCGGCAGGCTTCGGAGAAGACGATACCGGAGACGGAGATGCCGGCGTACCAGCTGACGCCGGAGCTGGTATTGCTGATGACGGAGCAGCTACAGGTTTGGGCGAGGCAGCAGGCTTAGGTGGGGCAGGCTTTTCCGGTTTAATCCCACCTTCCCATGAAGGGCCCGAATACATATCGGCAGCCAATCCTTTGCCCTTCCATTTTTCTTCGAAATCCGCGGCAGCTTTGTTGGCGGTTTCACCCGCACCCACCACATCATTCCATGGATAGGCTCGAGGACCGATCTGACAGCCGTTTTCCGTGCGCTTCAAATACAGTGCGATGGGGTTTCCTCGGTAGGGCCCCAGATAGATATGTACCGACCCCACATATTCCAGCAATGTGGCCACCCTACCTCCAGAAAGAGGTGCATGATGCCATAAGAGCCCGGATGAGGGCAAGAACCTGCCAATTCCTGCCTCATCTTAAATAGCGGGGTTACGTCTGGGTAGGGTGCAAGGGCGTGGGACGCTTGCGCAGCAGGTAGACCGCCAGGATGAGGACTATGATGACAGTCACATTGAGACCGACATCCATCAAGTAGTGCTGAAACAGCTCCTGCCTGGAGTCTCTTGGCACCAGGTCAAGCTGGTGCGACAACTCCGCGCTTGCGGTCAGTACCCTTCGGGTACAGGCAATGATGCCGACCGCCAGATAGGGCTCAAGTTCCAACACTTCCGTTTGAAGAAACCGCACGACAGTCCGGAACAACTCAAGAAGAATGATGACCAGGAGGAGATCATTCAACAACTTGAGCCCGGCCGGCAGCAGGCCTAGCTGAACCGGACGCGCCAAAAACACATACCAGGCATGGGCAAAAATAATCATGCCGAGAAGAAGCAGGCTGAATCCTGCCGCGACGTACCCCAGCCGATCGAGCTGGTCCATAAACCCGAGCAGCGACTGCATGGTAGCCGTTCGACGAGACTTGTCGATTGATCGAGAGACAGGAGGTTGCATTAGGCCTTCCCTGCCGGACCGGCGGGATTGGCGGATGCTTCATTGCTTCGGCCGAATTTGAGATCATTGACGGCACCAGCCGTAACCGTATGGCCGCAGCAATTGATACCTTGAAAGCCGGCCCCCCCGTCGATCACCATAACGCGGAGTCCGCAACAGTCGGGAAACTGCCGCTTTTCTTCCAGCATGGCACCAGGGGACAACGCCCCTTTCCTGCGACCTTTCGATGGGATGATATCCGGGACCACATCCTCTTCAGTCAATTCATGTTCGCAACACTGGATCTTTTCAAATCCTTCGCCACCGCCGGCAATCTTGACCACGAGTCCACACGAATCGGGGAAACGTTTTCTCTCGTCGAGAATGTCACCTTTTTTGATAGCCATGTCGCCTCACTGGGTACGGTAGGGACGGGGTCACGTAGACCAGTAGTGAACCAGATCGTCGGATGAAAATCCAGCACAGACTATGCGGTCGGCTCCTCGCACCAACAGAGGGCCAATCGTTCAACAGCCGTCAGCTCCACGCCATACATCTTCGAGAAGGCAGAACAAGGCCATCACTCATGATGAGACCTGCGATAGTAAATACTCATGCCTCTCAGACATGTGTCACAGGGGAATCGTGAGACGGTATCGGCTGGACGATCTCATGCCTGAGTTTGGACAAACGCGCAAATGTTTGGCGCAATGAATCAAGGAGCGCCTTGTGTGACCGGCACCCGACGATCAGCCTGGCGTCGGAGATCGTGACCGGCTTATATGGCTGAAGATACTGCTTCTTGAGCCGAGCCACGCGAGCCAGCGACAGCGCCAACCGATCCTGTGTGACCCGACCGTCTATCACGGCATCCTCCATCGCCTGCATAGCCGCCATGATCCGGTCCTCGTCCTTACAGATGAGCAAGACATCGCATCCTGCCACGAATGCGCGGACAGCCGCCTCGCCGATCCCGCTATGATCGATGATGGCGTGCATCTCCAGATCATCGGTGAAGACGACTCCGTCATAGCGAAATTCGTCCCGCAGTAAACGTTGGATCACAGCCGGCGATACTGTCGCCGGAGCTTCCGGATCCAATGCCCGATAAAGCACATGAGCCGTCATCATACTCGCCACGCCCTGACGAATCGCGCGCTGAAACGGCTGTAATTCGATGTCGCGTAGACGCTGAAGATCGGCAGAGACAATCGGAAGTTCTTTATGCGAATCCGCCGTTGTATCTCCGTGGCCAGGAAAGTGCTTGCCGCAGGCGACCACCTTATTATCCTGTAATCCGGCTATGGTGGCCGATGCCATCTCTCCCACGATGCCGGGCGTGGTACCGAATGCCCGATCACCAATTACTGGATTATGGGGATTACTATTCACATCCAGCACCGGAGCCATGTTCATACTAATCCCGACCGCCCGTAGCTCTTTGGCGATCATAGCAGCGGCAGAATAGGCTAATTCATAGGAATTGCACTGTCCCAACTGCTCACCGGCAGGAAAAATCGTAAACTCGCCCGGCAGACGAGACACTCGACCTCCTTCCTGGTCGATCGAAATAAGCAGCGGTGAGTGAGGCGACAGCTTCTGAAGACCATTGGTGAGGTCGACGATTTGCTCGACCGATTCGAGGTTGCGCTTGAACAAAATGATGCCGCCCGGCCTATGTGCTTTCAGAAAAGAAGCCAGGTCTTGCGTCACCGTGGTCCCGATGAAACCCACCATGAAGAGTTGGCCGATCTGCTCGCGTAATGTCATAACTCCCATAGGCCGTGGCTTTTCTGTTGGTGCAGTGGGATGGTCCGTCCGTGCCACTCGACACGGATTGGCTCGGTTTATCGCAATGTGCGGTCAATCAGGAATTGAATGAGCAGTCGTGTCCCAGTGCCTGTGGGCCCTTTCGGCAGGTACGCCCGTTCACGTTCGCTCCAATCGGTGCTCGCAATATCCAGATGGATCCAAGGACAGTCGCCTACAAATTTACTCAGAAACAGGGCGGCGGTGATCATGCCGCCGCCACGCCCTCCGATGTTCCGCATGTCGGCCACGTCACTGCGTAGCTGCTCGAAATACTCTTCCCACAACGGCATTTCCCAGACCCGCTCACCGGCCCGCACCCCTGCTTTCCGAACCTGTTCTTTTAACTGATCGTTGTTCCCAAACATTCCGATGGCAAATTGACCGAGCGCCACCACGCAAGCGCCGGTCAAGGTGGCGATATCGATCAACACCGCCGGTCTGTAACGGGTCGCATAGGCGAGTCCGTCGGATAGAATCAACCGGCCCTCCGCGTCGGTATTCTGCACTTCGACGGTCTTGCCAGAAAGCGTGGTCACAATATCTCCCGGCTTCATGGCTCGCCCACCCGGCATGTTTTCGGCCACCGGAAGAATGCTGATCAAATGCAGCGGCAACTTGAGCCGGGACGCTGCCCGCATAGTCGCCAGGACCTCAGCGCCGCCCGTCATATCGGCCTTCATGTGCTCCATGTTTTCGGCCGGTTTGAGCGAGATTCCGCCGGTATCAAATGTGATCGTTTTGCCGACCAGCACGACCGGCTGCTCCCCTTTCTTCGCTTTGGGGCCCTTATATTCAAGAATGATGAACTTCGGCGGTTCGTGACTGCCCCGAGCCACACCGAGTATCGCCCCCATGCCGAGTTGTTCCATGTCTTTTTCTTCGAGTACCTTCAAGCGCACACCCGGCTCATTTGCAACCGCCCTGGCTTCACGAACGATACGCGTCGGTGTCATTACATTAGATGGATGGTTGCAAAGATCACGGACAAGGACCGTGGCTTCTGCCATAGCCACCCCGCGCCGGATACCTTCGGTCATGTGCGTAAGCTGAGAACGCTGTGTGGTGTATACTATCAGGCGTTCGACGTTGATCGGTTTGGCCCCGTTTTCGCTGCGATACACGGTGAATTGATAGTTGCCGAGAATAGCCCCTTCAGCTACAGCTTGCGCTACGTCGAGGATGGACATTTCGTGAGGAATTGTTTCAGGCAGCACGGCAGCATACGTCCGTACTTTAGTCTGACGCACACGCTTGACTGCTGAGCCCATGGCTTGTCGGAACGCATCGAGCCGTAGTTCCTTTCCCAAGCCTGCCAGCAATAGCCGCTTCGCCTTTGTCTTGCCCTGCGTATGGACCAGCAACACTTCACCCAGCTTGCCTTCGAATTCTCCGCGCTGTATCAACTTGGCGAGCTGCCCCCCCAGCTGAGCGTCGAGAGCAGCGGTCTCCTGCGTAAGCCCAGTTTTTCCCTCGCCACGGAGCAGTACTAGGATTTCAGCTGCCTCGTCCTCCGCACGTCCGACCTGTGCCTCCACTTGGATCATCTTCATCAATCCTCCCATGTTCTTGCCAACCATCGAGCGCATACCGATCTACATCATCTTCGTGAAGAGCCATTCCACACACGAGCCACTACCATGGAGGTCGACGAATGTCCTACACGCCTCGCATGTCGGGTGCCCAAATGTATTTGTGCATTTGAAGTTGGAATCGGACTTGGAGCCTGTCGGCCAACACCCATTCCGCCAACTGCCGCGGATTCGCCTCACCGAAGACTGGACTAAAAAGCACCGTAGATCGGGCCGGAATATCTTCGCGACGGATTAGATCTCGAGCCCATTCATAGTCACCTCGGTCCTTGATCACGAATTTCACCTCATCGTGAAGCGAAAGCCTCGCGAGATTCGGCCAGTGCATACGGTCCATCATTCCACTGCCGGGACATTTGACGTCCAGGATCACATGCACCCTAGAGTCCACTCCGGACGTATCGATCGCCCCGCTGGTTTCCAGCAGTACTTCCCAGCCCTCATTACAGAGCCGGGTCAGTAGCTCGAAGGATCCCGGTTGGCTCAGTGGCTCTCCGCCGGTCACCTCCACGAGAGGACAATCGAAGGCACGGACCTGAGCCACAATCTCGTTCATCACCATGTCGCGCCCCTCGTAGAAAGCATAGGCCGTATCGCACCAGATGCAACGAAGCGGACAACCCGTCAAACGAATGAACACGCAGGGCAGACCGGCGTAGCTGGACTCGCCCTGAACGCTGTGAAAAATTTCAGTTACTCTCAACATGGATGACATGGCTATGGTTTGAATGAGTCGTGGTCCTTCAGGAATGAATCAATCGGCAACGAACCCATCATGCATGTTCGGTTATTTCCAATGCGCCACGGGCCACCCATGCCGCCTTGCGATCTGCGCCATCCCTCGAATTGGATTCACCACAAGCGGATGACCCACCATTTGAAGAAATTCAACATCGCCGGGACTGTCGCCATAGGCAAAGGACCGCTCGAGATCAATGCGCGATGCCTGCGCCAATCCTGCGATCAGTTCGCGCTTGCCCGGGCCGTAGGGAAGTGGAGCGCAAACGTGGCCGGTAAATCGGCATTGTTGTTGTTCAAGCTTGACGGCCAGCACGGTCGATATTTCCAGCAAGGCCGCAAGCGGGGCAATGAGAAAATCGAGAGACCCGGTAACCAGAATGATGCGATGCCCTGCCCGTCGATGCTCGTCCATTCGAGACAATCCTTGCGTCGAAAGGTATGGGAAGATTTCGACACGGCAAAATTCCTCTGCGAACGATTCAACCATGGCCGCGGATTTCCCGGCCAGGTAGAGTTTTCGTTCTCGCAAGGGATGTACGGAGATGGGAGGCGCCTGACGAAGCACATAACCCACACTCTCACAAAGCTCACGCCATCGGACCACCCCATGCCTCCAAAGAAAGCGAAAGAACCGCACTTCGCTCGCCTGCCCGGGAAGCAGCGTGTTGTCGACATCAAAGAGAGCCACGATTTCAGTCTGTTGATTGGTGCAGGAAATATGAGAAGTTGAGAGAGGTGTCATCACGAAGCTGGACGGCCGATCTCTAAAATTGGGGCAGTGGGCAGTGTCTGACCTGCCTGCGCAGCTTGCATCAGATTCTACCGGACAACTAGTTGATTGACAAGCATTTTGGACCACTTCTATAATGCGAATCGTGTGACGGTTATTGCCAATCAGCGCGATGACAGTTGTCCACACTGATCTTCAGCCTCTCGCATCCGGCTTGATGTTCTGCTGGATTTGGATTCGGTTGCCGAAGTGGTGGAATGGCAGACACGCACGTTTGAGGGGCGTGTGGCGCAAGCCGTGCGGGTTCAAGTCCCGCCTTCGGCACCAACCTACAATCCTCTCCTGGTCCCCGAAATTTCATCGATCATGCCTACTGCCTAGCGCGACTTGTCCAGGAACGACTGAACGGGCATAACCATTCCACAGCTGTACCTAGACAAATGGCTCTACATGATTAGAGCCAAATTACCTCGCCAATAATTGTTGATCCCTCACCGCATTGTACAGCTTGGTGGTATGATGCCGGCCTTGTGCGCCATCTGTCGGGGACGAATGTATCAGTCAGTGACATACTGATGTGTTGAGACGATATGCTTTGCTCATCCTGAGCGAGGCGTGATGCTCTTCGATTCAGAGAAGATGTTCCCGGGATGGTCCGGCATTCTCACATGTAATGTGGAGTCATGCGTGACTGCATCCGAATCAAGAGATGCCTTTCCTGCGGCGGGTAATCTGTCGACGATCGAGGCACTTGTCCGTACGCTCGCCTGTCGCACCTCGATTGGGATCTTTCTGTCCGACCCTCAAGGCCGCACCCTGCATATCAACGACCGGCTGCGCCGGATCGCCGAACTTCCTGCCACAGGAAACACAGACGAATGCTGGCTAGACGCGCTCATTCCTGACGATCGTGATTCGATTGCGAGCGAATGGTCTCAGACCACGAATGAAGGTCGCATGTTTTCCCGGGAGTTTCGCTTTCGACGAAGGGACGGAGCCGTCCGCTGGGTCATGGTGGAAGCCGTTCCATTGCACACTGATGCAAAAACTGTGAGCGGCTACGTGGGGATGGTCTGGGATATAACCCGGCGGCAACTGGCCTTGGATGCCTTGCAGGCAAGTGAAGAACAGTGCCGTAGGCTGCTACAACAGTCATCACACGCGGTCATCATTCATTCCGGCGACACTATTCTTTTTGTCAATCAGATCGGACATCGGCTCCTTGGGATTCCGATAACGGAAGACCTTGAAGGGAGACTGCTGTCGGATTTCTTCCCAGGAGACTTTTCGGGGAACTTGCCACCAACGCATGCCCTCACCGAGCCCCCGCCCTCATTTGAACGACGATTGACACGGCATGATGGAAGCACGATTGAGGTTCAGATGGTGGCTTCCTCTGTTTTTTTCAACGGGCAACCAGCCATCCAGACCATTCTTACCGATATCCAGACCGAGAAAGAGATCGCAGGCCAACTGCATCACGCCACAAAAATGGAAGCCATTGCGACGCTCGCCGGCGGTATCGCCCATGAATTGAATAATTGCCTGACCGCCATTTTGGGATTCTCGGACTTGGCACTGCCAACGTTGTTGCCGGAGAGCCGAGCCCATGGGCATGTGCAGCAGGTTATTCTCGCTTCGAAACGGGCCCGGGATCTGGTCATGCAAATGCTGGTATTCGGTCGCCAGACAGAAAACACCAAACAACCGATTTCTCTCGATATCGTTTTGAAGGAATTGCTTCGGATCCTGAAAGGAAAGGTATCGAACACAATCGGCGTCCGAGAGTGGATCCCTAGTGCCATCAGTCCGGTGTTTGCCGATCCCGCCCAAATCCATCAAATGTGCGTCGGTCTACTGGCTCATTCAGAACAGGCGATGAGTGCGACCGGTGGAATTTTGGAGGTGCGACTCGATAACACTCGACTGGGGAACGACGCGGATAACGGTCAGGACCTTCCCCTCCCCTCCGGACAATATGTGCATCTGACGGTCTCATACCACAGCGACGGCATGAACTCGAATACATCGGCCAGGCTGACCGATCCTCTCTTTACCGACTCATCGGGAAACGGTAAATACTTGGGACTCGAAGGCCTGCAGAGTATGTTGAGCGAACACGGAGGCGCCATCCGCGGAACCAGCACGGGTGACGGCGCCACTATCGATGTGTATCTTCCTGCGATGATACATCCTAAAACGGTCGTAGCTTCCGACCCGACCGATGAGAGAAATATGAACCTTGCGCGACTGAAGGAATCGCTTGCCCAGATAGACGAGGAGCGGTAAAGTCACCGTGACAACGGCGAAATCCACAGGGCCGTGGATCCATCTCGGCCTTCTCAACGCAGTGACCATACCTCGGATCTGGGACAATAGAACGTTTGCGAGGAATCCTATGCCGTCGGTCTTGATCGTGGACGATGAAGAAGCAATCCGCCACCTCATCCGTGAAACTCTTGAACAGGCAGGCTATCGTGTCCATGAAGCTTCCGACGGCAAAGAAGGTCTGACGCGCTACCGTGAATCGCCCGCGGATTTGGTTATTATGGACATTCTCATGCCCGACCAAGACGGTCTGGAGAGTATCCTGACGCTCCGAAGGGAGTTTCCGGGGGCCAAGATCGTGGCCATCACCGGCGGAAGCGACATGATCGGGATCCTCAACTTCCTGGATGTGGCACGCATGCTCGGGGCTCGCCGCACACTTCAGAAACCCTTCGAGATGAAACAGCTTCTGGATACCGTCCATGCCGAGATTGCCGGCTGACCGGCAGTCGCCTCCCTCTTCTCATTGATCACGCGATCACAACATTGACTTCCTGCCGACCGATCCGCACACTAGCGCCCGCACAATTTTCTCCTTTACTGGAAAGACGTGATCATTATGGCGTGGTGGACTCCGCAACTACACGCGGTGCTGGGCGGAATCGTCGTCGCAATCGGGGCGTTCGTCATGTGGGAGCAAGCCTCCACGGTCTGGACGCTGATTTTTGCAGCGGCGGCGATCGGCTTCCTTTGGTGGAAGGGACGGACAATCGGAATCGTCTGGGCTTGGGCCACATTGGGACTCGGCATCGAAAGCATGGCTTGGCCGATTGCGACCATGGCCCAAATACGTATGGGAGGGAATCAACCGACCGACGAACAGATGGGAACAATACTGAACGCCGTACTGTTCGGACTATTTTCCTCGGTATTCTGGGTGACGTTTTCCTTTGGGCTTTTCAAACGAGTACGGGAAGGCGAAGCGCCATCGCCTCCGGCGCCTGGCGGAGAGCGAGCAACGGTGCAGAAAAGGAAGAAACGAGCGCGCACCTGAAGAGCATCACACCATGGAGACCGGATCGACATCAATATCAAACCGAAGCGCACCCTGTCGCGATTCCCGTTCAAGGATTCCCAATGTACGAACCACTATCTCCGTGCCTGCCTCGAGAAGCACGCACTTGACAAGAATTTGCCAGTAGTATCGTCCACGGGCCATAGCGCGAGGCGCCGGAGATGGCCCGAGAATGACAAGTCCCTTCGCTCTTGCCCCCACATCACTGGACTCCAGGAGTACCGAGGAATCCCGGTTGAGCATGGATTCCTGTCCTTTCCTCCCAGTGACTTCTGCGCGCAACAGGGTGGCCCAACGATCGGCTGCCCGAGCTACTGCCGGCTCGAGGGTCCCGGACACATCCAGCCTGACGAGATGTGTAAAGGGCGGGTATTGGAGCATTTTCCGGAATGACTGTTCTTGTTCGAAAAACACGGAATCGTCGCCACGCGCAATCGCGATCATGGCATGATGATCCATGAAGCTGGTCTGCACCATGACAATTCCCCCGGCATGGGCTGGTCGAGCCAGTTCGGCTGCATCACTCAAACCATGAAAGGTCCGCTCCGATGAGCGAAAATCCGGAACGTGCAAACCGGCGTCTGCATCCGGCACACCAACGAAGCCAGCCTGTCGTTGTAAGCCCAAACGGAACAACATCTGCGTTCCGATGACGATGTCGATGTCGCCGGCGGCAAGCTGACGATGAAACACATGCGCATCGGCTGGGCGGCGGATCGTCTCACCGTCAACACGAGCCACACGCGCCTGAGGAAACACTTGTCGCACGGCACCCTCGATATGTTCCGTGCCCGAGCCAACCGGCTCTAACTTGAAAGATTGGCATCTATCGCAACGATCCGGCACGGTTTTCGTCCGTCCACAATAATGACAGCGGACATGATTGTTCAGCCTGTAAAACGTCAAGGCCACACTGCAGGTATCGCATTGCGGCGTGCGCCCACAATCCCGGCAATGCAGAACACTGGCAAATCCTTTGCGATTCACATATAGAATTGCCAGAACATTTTGTTGCAAGGCCTCTCGCAGCCCCTTACAAATTGAAGAAGACAGCACGGTTTTCGGAGCACCCTCATTTGAGCGTTCCTTCATGTCGATCATCTTCACGCTGGGTACCACTGCCTCATCTCGATAGGCACAAAACGTCATCTTTCCTCGCTGAACCGCCGACCAGCTTTCGAGCGATGGATGGCTCGAAGCAAGCACGAGTAGCGCTCGATCACAGGCAGCCCGGCGCCAGGCGACTTCTCGAGCATGATACCTGGGCACCTGTTCCTCTTTGAGCGACGTATCATCCTCTCCTTCCACCCATACCAGTCCGAGCCTAGAGATGGGGGCGAACACCGCCATGCGGGTTCCGATAAGAATCATCACCGAACCATTCTGCACTGATTCCCACACAGTCGCCCGGTCCCTCGCCGACAAACCGCTGTGCATGAGCAACGAACCTTCTCCTACCTTCGCCATGGCAGCAACGAGTCGGCTCGCATTCTCCATGTCACCCGTAACGATGAGAACGCGCCGCCCACGACGAACCGTGTCTTGCACAGCCTGGACCAGACACCAGAGCCTGGTGTCACGAAATCCCTGGAGCAGCAATGAGATGAATGCCTCCTTCGAAAGGGCATCATTCACGGTGGCCTTCCATGAAGCCGCTTCCGGCGGAACAGGTGCGAAATCAAAAGATAACTCCGAAGGCGAAGCCTGTTGCGGAGCGTCAGGCTTTTTCCCCCTGGTACGGGGAGCTTTTGACGACACTGCATCGTCCCGACGAAGAATCAACCCTTTCCTGAGCAGCGTCCGCAACCCCAGAATCACTCGGGGTGCGTCTCCTTTTTGGAGAGTAGCCGCCATGATGCCCTTCGGATGTCGACGGAGGCGCTTCAGTAATTCTGATTCCACCGCTCCACATTCCTCCCAGGAAGATTGGCAGGCCAGCCCTTGTTCCGTCATCACATAACGTGCCTGTACCCGGCCGGCCGGCTCAATAGGTGGTACAACCAACCTAATACATTGACCCCAGGGAGCGGCATATCGCCCCGCCACCCAACGGCTCAAGTCAATTTGATTGGAAGAAAGATAATGGTCCGGAGCCCAACCGGTCAGCGATCGGATTTTTTTGAGGCCTTGTTGCGGAGCCCCCGGCGGAAGCTGGGCATGCACCGCTATGACGATCCCATGAAGCTCGTGCGAACCGAACGGAACGATGACGTGCTGTCCCATCACCACCATGCCCTTAAGTTCGGCAGGGATCACATAAGTGAAAGGACGGTGAAGCCGGCGGGGCAACAACACATCGACATAGGTTGCAAAGTCAGGCCCCGACCTCGGTAGGCTCACGGACACAGGCTGGTCGAACATGCGACATTCTAACAACACCGGGTCGGGGCAACAACGTCAGACTGCAGGGTATTGCAAAGAGAGCCCTCTCAAAAGGCGCCGTACAATGAACAGTAATGAGTGCAGCAGGAAGGGGAAAGCAGGGGAAAGGCAGGAAAAAAAGGCGACTGATTTTCCGTGAAGAAAACCAGCCGCCGTTATGGCCTATGACCCAGGCGTGACCGAAGCCGATTCGCCTCCCGCAGGGGTAGCCGGAGCTGACGTGTTCGAAGGAGGGACGGCATGGTCGGTCTCCGCATTCGAAGGCAACGACTCTGCCGAAGATGCCGGAGCCGCTGGTACGAGGGCCGCATCGGCAGGCGCCGCCCCCATCTGGGTATAGCTCAACTGCGCCTTATCCGGCTGGCTTTCGTTCACCGTCTCTCTTGCTGAACTTCCCTGTGGAGTATCTTCGAGTGAAATGAGTACCACTTCGATGCGGCGATTTTTTTTGCGACCCTCCTCAGTCGCGTTGGTGGCGATGGGTCGGCTCGGCCCATAGCCCACGGCGGAAAGTTTTACCGAATCCATTCCGCCATTTTCGATGAGATATCGTACGATTCCAGCCGCACGCGCTTTCGACAATTCCCAATTCGTCGGAAACTGTCCCTTAAGCGACGGACCGATTTCCATGTCATCAGAGTGACCTTCCACACGAACCTGCTGAAAGGAAGCTATGGTCTTCAAATAGGTCGACAACTGATCAAGAACCGGCAGGCCGGCAGCCTGCACCTTCACTTCTCCGGATTTATACTCCAGCTGATTCACCAAATCATCGAGATTGATCCTCGTACCCCCGCCCGCTCGTTCTGTTCGCGCCTTGCTCATAGAATGGGACTCGACCAGTAGAGATGAGGCGCCTACCATTTTCCCAGACATCACCGGCTGTATTACAGTTGCAGAGAGCTCGACTTCTCTACTGTCGCCTTGCATTGCCTCAAGAGACGAAGAACGACTGGACCGAACACGATCGCCGATCAAGGCACGAGCCGTTGCTTTGGATAACAGGGCGGTAGCCGTGTGGAACTCGGTCGAGAGGACCTTCACTTCACCGATTTTACGTTCAGGAAGTCCACCGCCTGTGCGAAATACCTCAAGATAGTCGCCGGCCCGAAGGCCATCATCTTGTCCCCTGTCGAGATACACCAGATTTCCCTGCGCCACGAGAGACATGTTCTTGTCGGACTGCAAATCGACGATCATCGCCTCGAGGTCGCCAATAGAAGCAACGGCATCGACATTGTCTTCCGCAGAAGGCGGAGTGAACCGCATGACTGGATCCCCGGGTGAAAACGGCGCATAGGATCGAACGACCTGCACGCCGATCAACGCCGGATCCAGCTGGATGACTTTCACTACTCCTAACCGATTAATGATATACCCCATGTACTGTTTTGTTTTCGGATGAAACACTTTCCGTGACCGCCGGTACACTGTATATAAATCGCCCAGTGCCGCGTCTCCGGGATTTTTCAATCTGAGGTAGAGTGTATCCGTTCCCGCCCAGCCGATCATCATCCGGTTACCGTATAACTGATTGTCCCCGGTAATAACATTGATGACACCTTCGACCGGCATGTCCTGCCGGATCGATCCTGCGGCGTATGTCAGGGCTGCTTCCCCTAATCGAACGCTTTGGGCATTTTGGGCATGAACCGGAATAGCCGTAAAGGCCACGAGACTGCAGGACAGGACAATCAGACTGGCGCGCATGGTAATGTCCTCATGTTGATCACACTAGGAGGGGTTGTCTGTAGCAACCTTAGCAAACGGCAAGAGGTTGTCAAGAAGCACGCCCGCCTCGAGACTGTTTGATTCATGCGCGCGCGGAGTGTTATCGTGAACTCTATCGCAAAGCGATTGCACCTACAGGAACCAAGATCCAACACTTGACGGATTGAGGTCATGACATGGGGGCGGAGAAACGGCGAATTAACACCCAAATGCCCCGTAGAACTAAGGTACGGACGGCAACACCTATGGCAGCCGAATGGGATATCAGCGCAGGCTCTCCACCGAAGGACCTGAGGACGCCGGCCAATAAGATGTCACCACGCAACACTAAGCATCCCTCGGTCGCCGACCCTACTTCAATCTCAAAGAACCCTGCAAGCAACACCGAATCCTAAATTACTCTCCGTCTCTTCTCTAACCGTTGGACAGTATTCAGTTTCTAGGACTTTCGGGACTGTAGAACTAGGTCCTTTGTGCGCTTGCTATTAAAAATGGGCAGAGGCTAAGATTCCGACCTCCTTATAGGCCCTTATTCTGCCCTCAAACCCATTGAGGTTCGAGCCCATGGCCGGTTCCGAGCTCCTCTTAGAGTACCTGAGCCGATATTTTCCTATTCTGCTGTTCGTATTCGTCGCCCTTGCGTTCGGCGTGGGTACGCTGCTGGTCAGCTATTTGGTTCAACCCAAATATCCGGAGCCTGAAAAACTTTCTACCTATGAGTGTGGATCCGAGCCGTTCTCCGATGCCCGGATGCCGTTCCCCGTGCGCTACTATATCTTTGCCATGCTGTTCGTGATATTCGACGTGGAGGTCATTTTTTTGTATCCCTGGGCCATCGTGTTCAACAAGATCGGTCTTATCGGTCTCGTGGAAATGCTGATCTTCATCGGACTCTTCCTCGTCGCCTATGTCTATGCCTGGCGAAAAGGAGCTTTGGAATGGGATTGATTCAATTGGGGACCCACGACAAAGACGGCACCCCAGACATCATTACCATGACGGTTGAAAAGGCCGTCAATTGGGCTCGAAAGGGTTCTTTGTGGCCGATGACGTTTGGCTTGGCCTGTTGCGCTATCGAAATGATCGCCGCGGTTTCTTCCCGCTATGACATGGATCGATACGGAGCAGGGGTCTTTCGGGCATCCCCCCGTCAGTCCGATCTTATGATCGTCGCCGGCACAGTCTGTCGCCGCATGGCCCCGGTCATTCGCAAGATTTATGACCAGATGCCTGAACCGAAATACGTTATCGCCATGGGCTCATGTGCCACCTCGGGAAATATTTACGACAGTTACAGCGTGGTGCAGGGAGTCGACCGGTTTGTGCCGGTGGATATTTATGTGCCGGGATGTCCCCCGACTCCTGAAGCGCTGTTCGACGGAATCCTGAAGCTGCAAGAACGCATCATGCAAAAGCGAGTGTTTATCACGCAACCAAAAGAAGTGAAGGAAGCTCTGAAGGTCTGAGGAAGGCACGGTCGATGAGTCATCTGGCCAAACGCATTGAGGATACTTTTCCCGCCGCCTTCATTAAGGCAGCGGAGTGGCGCGGAGATGTTGCCGTCACGGTTAAGCGTGACGCGCTACATGATGTGGCTCGGTTTCTGCGAAGCGATCCCTCGTTGGAGTTTGATTACATCGTGCATGTAAGCTCTGTGGACTGGCCGGATGACGAGGAACGCTTTGAGGTGGTGTACGAAGTCTATTCGATCCGGACGCGACAGCGTATCAGACTGAAAACTCGGGTTCCGGAATCGGATTGCGTCGTGGATTCCTTAACCGATATTTGGAAAGGCGCCGATTTCATGGAGCGCGAAGTGTACGATATGATGGGGATCCGGTTTCGTAATCATCCTGATCTTCGCCGCATTTTGATGCCGGACGAATATGACGAAGGCTATCCGTTGCGCAAAGATTTTCCTCTACGCGGCAGGGGATGGCGCGATTCGTTCGATTTTTTGGACGAGCATGCCCGCTAGGGCGACAATTTTGGATATTTGACGATTATGGCGCAGTTGGAAGACCAGCGAACCACAGTCTATAAAGTCGACCCCGAGCATCCTGAAAGCGCGACGCTTCCAACGCTCAGGACCGAAGAGCTTCTGCTCAACATGGGTCCGCAACATCCCAGCACCCATGGAGTACTGAAGGTCATCCTTGAGCTGGAAGGAGAACGACTAGTCAAATCGACGCCGGTAATGGGATTTCTTCATCGTGGGGTGGAAAAGCTGGCCGAGGAAGGGACCTATCATCAGTTCATTCCGCACACTGATCGCCTGGATTATGTCTGTGCCATGTACAACAATTTTGCGTACTGCCGCGCAGTCGAAAAATTGATGAACATTACCGTGCCGGATCGTGCCGAATACCTTCGAACCATTGTCGCGGAAATTCAGCGCATTATCGGACATCAGTTCTGGCTCGGCACGCAGGCCCTGGACATTGGAGCGATGACCGTATTCTTTTACTGTTTCCGGGACCGCGAAATTCTGCTGGATTGGTTCGATGAGCTTTGCGGTGCCCGTCTCACGACCAGCTGGTATCGCATCGGTGGCGTCGAGCGCGATTTCACATCCTCTCTGTTCGCCAAGATCCGGCAGTTCTTAGATTACTTCCCTCCGAAGATTGATGAATATGTAATCTTCCTGGAGAAAAACCGTATCTGGCTCGCAAGAACCAAAGGTGTAGCGGTCATTTCAGCGGAGGATGCCCTGAGCTTTGGGTTGAGCGGACCGACTCTACGAGGGTCCGGGGTTGATTATGACCTTCGCAAATACGAACCCTATTCCGCATATCCCAAGTGTGAATTCAGCGTTCCGGTTGGAAAAAACGGAGACACCTACGATCGGTACTGGATCCGTGTGCAGGAACTCTATGAAAGCGTCAAGATCATCCGTCAGTGCCTGGAACAAATTCAAGAGGGGCCGATCATGGCGGACGTGCCCAGCGTGACCCTTCCCCCGAAAGAACGAGTGTTCACTAACTTGGAATCCATGATTCAGCAGTTCAAACTGTTTTCGCAAGGGTTCAACGCTCCGCCGGGAGAAATCTATTGCGGAACAGAAGCGCATAAAGGAGAGTTAGGTTTCTATATCGTCAGCACGGGCGGCGGGAAACCGTACCGGCTGAAAATCCGCGCTCCATCGTTTATCCATATGGGCGCATTCGATCATATGTCAAAAGGCTACATGATCGCAGACGCCGTGACGATTTTTGGCACATACGATATCGTCATGGGCGAATGTGACCGCTGAGACCAGAATAAAGCGCGAAGTAAAAGGAAGTGAGTCCGTGGATTTTGCTTTTACCCTTTTACTTTTGACTTGAGGTAACACCAATGGGCTTGAAACCAGCGACCAATCCCGACATCGAAGCCGCTACGATTGAACTGTCCATCGACGGACGAACGGTGACGGCCAAAAATGGTGTCTCTCTCTACGACGTCATCGCCAGTACGGGCAAGATTATCCCGGCCATGTGCTATCACTACACCTTTGATCCGTTTGGGTCCTGCGGCATGTGCCTGGTCATCCAAGAAGGGAAAAAGGCGCCGGTCCGGTCATGCACGGCCAAGGCGGCGGCCGGCATGGTGATACGTACGGAAGGCGACGATCTGTTCGCGGCCCGGAAAAAAGCGGTTGAAAAACATCTCTCGGTCCACCCGCTGGATTGTCCTGTTTGCGACGCCGACGGACATTGCGAGCTTCAGGACATGGCCTTTCAGCATGGCGTAACGAATCTGACCAACGCCAAACAAAAATTCATTCCTGAAGACACCCGAAGCCTCGTGCTCGATTTCAATATGAATCGCTGCATTGCCTGCGCCGAGTGCATCAACGTCTGCAAAGACGTCCTTATGATCGACGCCCTGCAATTCATGAAGAAGGGTGGCTTCAATCAGGTCGTGGCCAAAGGCGATCAACCGCTTGCCTGTGAATTCTGCGGCGATTGCCTGGCTGTGTGTCCTGTCGGCGCCATCACCAACAAATACTCTAAATACCTTTACAAGCCATGGCAGATGAAAAAAACCACAACCACATGCAACTATTGTGGCGACGGCTGCCAGATGCACCTGGAAACGAAAGACACCGAAGTGGTTCGTGTCACCTCACCCCTGTCTTGGAAAAATAAATGGGGTGATCGTGAAGACACCAGCAAGGGCCATGGGGGAATTTGCGTCCGGGGCCGATTCGGGTTTCAGTATATCGACAGCGAACAGCGGCTTCGGCAACCACTCGTCCGAAAAGACGATCAGCTGAGAGAAACCCCGTGGCTTGAAACCATGCAAACTGCCATAGATAGGCTCTCTGAAATTCACCGCAAGCATGGACCGGAATCGATTGCCGGGCTCATTACTGCCCGCTGCACGAACGAAGAACTGTACCTTTTCCAAAAACTCATGCGCGCCGGATTCAGGACCAATCAACTGGACAGCAGCGCCCGGTACGGTCATCTCAACTATGTACATGCGGTACGCCATGCCGTCGGCATCGGCCGACCTCTCAACGACTGGGAGGATCTGACCAAAGCCAAGGCTCTGCTCGTGATCGGATCCAACATCACGGAAACCAACCCATTGACATCGGTCCGCATTAAAGAAGCCATTCGCGTCTATCATGCGCAGGTCATCGTCGTGGACTCGAGCAATACCAACATCGCCCAGCTCGCTTCCCATCCACTGCTGGTGAAACCGGGCACGGAAGCGCTGCTGATCGACGGACTCCTCAAAGCGGTGATCGAACAGGATTTGATCGATCAAACCAGCACATCGCGACATCCCCAGGCCTTCGCTGCGTTGAAGCAAGCCATGGAGCAGGTGTCTTTAGTGGAAGTCTCCGCGCAAACCGGCATCTCCGTTGAGCAGATCTGGGAAGCGGCCGCCATTTTCTCGGACGCCCCGAGGGCAATTGCGCTTTGCGCCGAAGGCATCGTCCGTCGGCCGAACGGCTACCAGAATGTCCTCAAGCTTATCGATCTCGCCTGGGTGACCGGCAAATTGGGTCTGGCAGGCTGCGGCGTGACGACGGTGACCGAGGAAATCAATGAACAAGGGGCGGTCGACATGGGCGTCGCACCCGAATTTTTGCCGGGACAAGCCAGCTTTGACGATCCCAACGCTCGGGAACGATTCGGAAAGGCTTGGGACGTAACGCTCCCGGTCAGCGGCAGCGGAGCGAATCTCATGGAGATTCTATCTCGCATCCGGACCGGTCAGATCAAAGCCCTCTACGTAATCGGGGAAAACCCCGTAGCGACCTTGCCTGCTTCTTTAAAGGTGAAGGAGACCCTCGAATCGTTACAGCTCCTCATCGTTCAGGACCCGTTTCTGACTGAAACAGGCCAAATGGCGCATATCGTCCTTCCGGCAGCGACCTATGCCGAAAAAGACGGTACCTTCACCAATTTAGAGGGCAAGGTTTTGCGCGTACGCCAAGCCCTTGACCCGGTCGGGGAAAGTCTACCGGATTGGCACATCATGACATCCCTGGCCAACGGCCTTGGGTATGAATGGCCATACGAATCAGCACAAGACATTCAACAGGAAATTATGAAATTGCTCCCCGGCTACTACAATCTCGGCCAACCTCGTCGCGTCTCTCCGTCGGTCGACGCCTATTTGTCGAACGGCTATGCTGCCGAGGTCGGAAGTCGATATTGCAGTCCAGCGACACTTCGTTCGTCACACGACATCACGCGGCCCTTTACCCTGGTGACCGGCCAAGTGTTGTATCACTCTGGGAAGCTGTCCACGCGGGCATCGGGACTTATCAACATCGAGCCGAATAACGGGCGCTTGCGAATGAATCCGTCCGATCTGCAACGCCTCAAATTGACGGATCAATCCAATGTCCGCCTTGCATCTTCGCAAGGCTCCGTGCAACTGAGAGTGAAATCGGATCCTGACATCCAGCCGGGAACGTGCTTTTTCCCGGAGCATTTCAACGAGCCGCCGGTCAAGGATTTGATGGACGTGAAGGCTGATGCGACGACAGGGGTACCATATTTCAAATCGACGCGCGTGAATATTGAAAAGGTTGGATAGTAAGCGTAAGCTCGTTCGTCCTTTTGTGGCATCAGAGGTGATGTGCATGAGTATCGGAACCTTGACGAAGAAAATCCTGCAAGCGGCGTTGTTCTATGAGATCTGGGACGCCATGAAGGTGACGTTCAAGCACATGTTTCACCGTCCCATCACGTTTCAATATCCACGTGAACAGCGCACTCTTCCGGACGGCCACCGCGGCGCCTTGGGATTGCTCCGATACGATGATGGACGGGAACGTTGCGTCGGTTGCGATCTCTGCGAAGCGGCCTGTCCGTCCCGTTGCATCAAGGTCATAAGCCAGGAAGATCCCGACCGCCCCTTGCAGCGTTATGCCACTGAATTCTACATTGACATCACCAAGTGTGTATTCTGCGGCTATTGCGTGGAAGCCTGTCCCGTCAACGCACTCGCCATGACCAAAATGTTCGAATATTCAACTCACGACAAACGCACACTGCTCTTCGACAAAAAGCGGCTATACCAGATCGGCGAACGCCATCTTGCCGATGCCAAAAAATATTTATATGCCCATAACCAGGAAAAGAATTCGGACGAGAGTCGAGAGTATCGTTATTACTTTCCACAGTCCGTTCTCAAACCTACACAGTCCCAACCCAAACATTTGAGCTGAATCGAACCGTTATGGCCTTCGTGTTTTTCGGGTATTTCGCAGTGGTGAGTATTGTCGCCGGCATTCTGACCGTGGCGCTGAAGAACCCGGTTCAATGCGGTCTGGCGCTCCTGGCTCTGCTTCTGCATGTTTCGGGGCTATTCATCATGCTGAACGCAGAATTCTTATGGGCCGTCCAGGTCATCGTCTACGCCGGAGCCATTTTGGTTCTATATTTATTCGTCCTCATGTTGTTGAATCTCAAGACGGATGATCGCTATTTCCATGCCAAGACCCCCTATCTGCTGGCGCCTGCGGCCACCGGATTACTGTATATACTGTTCCTCCTGATGCAGTCGCCTCTGAGCGGCGCAAAAGGCGATGCCTCAGCGACCGCCATTCTTCAGAACGGAGATGCCCATGCCATCGGCATCAAAATGTTCAGTGAGTATTTGCTGCAATTCGAAATCATCGGAGTGTTCCTGACGGGAGCGATCGTCGGCGCCATCGTCCTGGCTAAAACACCCAAATCGGCCGAGACGAGACGCGACGCATGATTCCATTGTCCGCCTACGTCGCCGTGAGTACCGTGTTGTTTGTGACGGGGTTGCTCGGTGTGCTGATCCGCCGCAATTTCATCATCGTGTTGATGTCCGTCGAAATCATGCTGAACGCGGCCACCATCAACTTGGTCGCATTCTCCCATTATCTCGAATCCATGCAGGGCCAAATCGTAGCGCTTTTCATCATTGCCATTGCGGCGGGAGAAGCGGCAATCGGCCTGGCGATCATCATCGTCGTCTTTCGCGGCAAGATATCGACCAATGTCGATGAAATGAATCTATTGAAGTGGTAACGTGTCCGATTCAATCGATCTGATCGTCAAATTGATTCCTCTGTTTCCGTTAACGGCCGTCCTTGTAAACGGCCTGTTCGGACACCGGTATTCCCACGACCTGGCGCACCGGCTTGCCTGGGGCTCGGTCCTGCTTTCGTTCCTCTGCTCAATCGCAGTCTTCGCGGATACCTTGAAAACGGGAACCGCCCGTGAAGTGGTCGCCTACAAGTGGATCTTCGGCGGCGATCTCACCATCAATCTTGCTTTTCTGATCGATCCGCTGACCTGCATCATGCTGCTGGTCGTCACGGGCGTGGGATTCCTTATCCATGTCTACTCTGTGGGATATATGCACGGGGAGTCCGGCTTTACACGGTTCTTCGTGTACATGAACCTCTTCATGGTTTCGATGTTGTTGCTGGTCATGGGCAACAACTACGTCGTTCTCTTCATCGGGTGGGAGGGCGTCGGGCTCTGCTCCTATCTCTTGATCGGCTACTACTACGACAAAGTCTCCGCCGCCAAAGCGGCGACTAAGGCTTTCGTGGTCAATCGGATCGGCGATGCCGGATTTCTTTTGGCAATCTTCCTAGTCTTCGTGAATTTCCGGACACTCGACTATACCCAGGTCATGCAGAACGCCGCCCAGCTATCACCTGAAATGGCGACCGCCATCGCGCTCTGTCTCTTAGTCGGCGCAGTCGGAAAATCTGCCCAACTTCCCCTCTATACCTGGCTCCCCGATGCCATGGAAGGCCCCACTCCGGTCAGTGCCCTCATCCATGCCGCAACCATGGTCACGGCCGGTGTCTATATGATCGTCCGCAATCATGCGATCTTCGATCTGTCACCCGTCGCCATGACCAGCGTCGCCTGGATCGGCGGCCTGACGGCGCTCTTCGCGGCCACCATCGGCCTCGTCCAAACCGACATCAAACGCGTCCTGGCCTATTCCACCGTGAGTCAGCTCGGCTATATGTTTCTGGGGTGTGGCCTCGGCGCCTATACGGCCGCGGTCTTTCACTTGATGACCCACGCATTTTTCAAGGCCCTGCTTTTCTTATCTGCCGGATCTGTCATCCATGCCCTGTCTGGAGAGCAGGATATCCGCAAGATGGGCGCCTTGAAATCAAAAATACCCTGGACGCACGGCCTCTTTCTGATTGGCACGATTGCGATCGCGGGCATTCCGCCCTTGGCGGGGTTCTGGAGCAAAGACGAGATTATGGGTCATGCCTTCGTCAATCACCATTATGTGCTCTACGGCATGGCAGCGATCGGCGCATTTCTGACATCGTTTTACATGTTCCGCCTGACGTACCTCACATTCTATGGGACGTCCCGGATGGATCATCACACCGCTGAACATGTGCATGAGTCGCCCACTGTGATGATAGCCCCCTTGGCAGTATTGGCAGCCCTGTCCGTCATCGGCGGCTTTCCAGGCGTTCCACCGGAAGACGGCTGGTTCCACCACTTCCTGCATTCAGTCGCCGGCGTGGCCGGCGCCGAACATGTCACCGCACCGGCCTTGATGTTCGGCTTAATGGGAACGGCCACAGTCATCGCACTGCTCGGCTGGGGGCTCGCGCATTACTTTTACAGCGGGCGTTCTTCTGCTGCCGAGGTGCTGGCTGGACGCCTGTCAAGCATCTACACGACCTTGCTCAACAAGTATTATGTCGACGAACTGTACGATGCGCTCTTCGTGGAGCCCACCAAACGATTGAGCCGTCTGTTGGATTGGTTCGATCGGACCATTATCGACGGTCTGATCCGCTCAATAGATCGGGGAGCCGATGCCAGTTCGTCCGCCATTACCTGGACTGAAAAATACGTCATCTACGGATTGTTGAACCTTATCGGCTACGCGAATCACCTGCTGGCCAGTTCATGGCGCAGACTTCAAACCGGCATGGTGCATCATTACGCGGCGATCATTGTGGCCGGGTTATTTATTCTCGCTCACATCATTCTCTTGTTATGGACCAGTACAAATTCAACCGGATATTCATCACGCTGAGGCAGCGGGTTTTCTGGACATACGATGCTTGAAGAATTCAGTTCCGGTTTTCCCATCCTTTCTTATCTGGTGTTCGTTCCTCTCGCCGGAGCCGCAATTGTCTGGCTGTTCGAGGACGAAGACATCATCCGAGCCTCCGCCCTCACGGTCGCACTGGTCGAATTGGCCTTGGCGTTGTTCGTGCTTCTGCGGTTCGTGCCGGATTCGGCTGCCATGCAATTCGCCGAGCATGCGCGCTGGATGCCTGCCTTGGGGATCGGTTATCACTTGGCCGTGGATGGAATCAGCGTACTCTTCGTAGGACTTACAGCCTTTCTCACCGTACTGGTCGTCATCTATTCCTGGGATACGGTACGCAACCAGGTCCGGCTGTACTTCATGGCGCTGTTGGCGCTGGAGACCACTACAATCGGCATTTTCGTTTCCATCGACCTGATCCTGTTCTTCGTCTTCTGGGAACTCATGCTCATCCCGAGTTATTTTCTCATCAAGTTGTGGGGCGTCGGACCGGAACGGCATTACGCGGCGCTTAAATACGTGCTTTATACTCTCCTGGGAAGTGTATTCATGCTGGTGGGCATCGCGTTGCTCGACATCAACTATCATCAATGGGCCGTGACCCATCACCTTGAACACGTGTACTCCTTCGACTTGCTGGAATTGCTCTCGGCCCCAATTCCGCTCTCCCAGCAAATTCTGATCTTCTGGCTGCTGTTCATGGGGTTTGCTTTCAAAGCTCCGATGTTTCCCTTCCATACCTGGTTTCCCGACGCGCTGGTTGAAGGGCCCATCGGCATGGCAGTCATACTGGCAGGCGTGAAATTGGGCACGTATGGATTCATCCGCTTCACGCTGCCATTGCTGCCGGATGCCTCAAAGAGCGCCGGCGTGGTCTCAATTGTCATGATACTGGCCCTCATAGCCATCCTGTACGGAGCCATCGTGGCGCTGACGCAACCCGATTTTAAACGTCTCCTCGCCTTCAGCAGCATCAGCCACCTCGGCTTTGTCGTGGTGGGGCTCTTTGCCCTGAACTTTCAAGGCTTGCAAGGCAGCCTGTTGACCATGATCAACTTAGGATTCACTACCGCCGGCCTATTTTTCATGGCGGGCTTTTTATCGACCAGGCAACAAAGCAGCCACTTATCGGCATTCGGAGGGCTTGCTCGCCAACTACCGCTCTTAGCCACCTTCCTTTTGCTGATCGGCATGGCGTCCATCGGACTTCCCGGCACGAACGGCTTCGTGGGGGAATTCTTGATTCTATTGGGAGCCTTCAAAGCCAAATGGTGGTATGGAGCCGTGGCCGTCCTCGGCGTCATCTTTGGAGCAGCCTACTTTCTCTGGTACTACGAACGGTCGATGTTCGGCCCCTTGACCAAAAACGTCGTTGGCACGATCAAGGATTTGCACATGCGCGAGATGACCATTGCCCTGTCATTGTCGATTATGATCTTGTGGATCGGCCTCTATCCGTCACCCTTCCTAAGAATGATGAACGGATCGATTCAAGCCCTCGTCGACCGGCTGGATCGAGCGAAAGTGGCATCCGTAGATACCGTGATCCGCGTGCCGGCTGAATAGGACCCATGGCTGAATACACACTGCTCATCATTCTGTTTGCCCCCTTTGCCGGGGCCTTGGCCTTGATCTTCGTTTCTAACCGGCAGGTCTCCCTGGTGCGGGGCATTGCCGTCGGTTCCGCTTTTGTCTCGTTGATGGCCTCGATTTACCTCTTTTATGCATACGATACGCTGAAGGGCGGCTTTCAATTTATTCAGCGTATCGAATGGTCCCGCCAGCTAGGCATTTCACTGCATCTCGGGGTGGATGGAATCGGTACTCCGCTGGTCTTGGCATCGGCCATCCTCCTCTTCGCCGGCATTTTTGTCTCCTGGCACATCAAGGACCGGATGAAAGAATTTTACATCTGGCTTTTGATTCTCGCCGCCGCGACGATCGGCGTCTTCATGTCCCTCGACCTCTTCTTTCTCTATTTCTTCTATGAAATGTCCGTGATCCCCATGTACCTGCTCCTGGGCATGTGGGGGAGCCACACGAAGAAGTATCTGGAGATGACCGACCAGGCAGGTCTGGAGCAGCGCGACTCCGTCGGATTCATTTTCAATTTCGGCGCGAACAGCAAAGAATACGCGGCCATGAAATTGGTCCTGTTCCTATCTGCCTTTGCCGTCGCGGCCTTATTGGGCATTTTGCTGATCTACAAGTTCTCGGGACTCAACACCTTCGATATTCTGATACTGCGCGAGCAGGCCCATTTCTCCGGCCCACTGGCGACCCTCATCTGGCTCTTAATTTTTTTCGGGTTCGCATCAATCGCCCCGATTTGGCCGCTGCATTCCTGGTCTCCTGTCGGCCATGCGGCCGCACCGGCTGCGACCAGCATGCTGCACGCCGGCGTCCTGATGAAACTGGGACACTTCTCGATCATTCGGGTGGCCTTCGAAATCCTACCTGAAACGACCCGCGAACTCATGCCGATCGCAGCCGTCCTCTGCATCTTCAGCATCATTTACGGAGGACTAGTGGCCTACTATGCGAAGGACACCAAGTACGTCATCGGCTATTCCAGTTCCAGTCACATGGGCTACGTGTTCCTCGGCATGGCCGCGCTCGACTACATCAGCCTGAGCGGAGCCGTGATTTACATGTTCGCTCACGCCATGGCCACGGGCATGTTGTTCGCCATGGCCGGCTGGGTCTACGATCAGACTCATACCCGCGACATACCCTCCTTGGGGGGTCTATCGAATCGGATGCCCTTCATCTCCGCCGCCTTCGTCATCGGCTGCATGGCGTCGATCGGCATGCCCGGCACCGTGAACTTTATCGCCGAAGTCATGATCATCGTCGGAAGCTGGAACAAGTATCCGTTCCAGGTCATCGTCGCGGTCTTGGGAATCGTGCTGACCATGGCCTATCTTTTTAAAATGATGCGCGGTCTGTTCTATGGATCGATGGAGGAAAAATACAGCCACTCTCACGATGCGGTGGCCGTCGTTGATCGCATGCCGCTCTTGATCATGATCACCGTCAGCATCGGCTTTGGGATTTTCCCCGGGCATCTCTATTCGGTGGTCCGCTCAGGGGTCGATCCCTTGATCGCCCGCATTACCAAAGTCGTTCCGGTCGCCGAGCAATCGATGACCGTTCCAAAAGCCGCCGCATCGATTGAGCTCCCGTCGGTCTCCGGCGAGGCAATCGCGAAGGTGTCCCCGCAATGACGTTCTCCTTGACTCTCTCAGCCGGCGATCTACTGCTCCTCCTGCCGGAGTTGTTTCTCACCGCATGGCTCTGTGTGATCTTAATCGTCGATTTTTCCTTTAAGCGGATCGTTCAGGAGCAACTGGCCTATCTAAGCATTGTGGGCCTGGCCATCACGTTAACCTGTCTCGCCTGGTTCGATGTCACCGGCATCACCGGGACGCTGTTCGGCAAAATGTTCGTTCTGGATCGTCTGGCCATATTTTTCAAGATCATGATTCTTATGGCGACGATTCTAGTGATCTTCCTGTCCATCGACTACGTGCACCGATTCTCCTTCTTCCGCGGCGAATACTATTTCCTCATCGTCATGTCGGGACTCGGCATGATGTTCATGGCCTCAGCCAACGACCTCTTGTCCCTGTTCGTCACGCTCGAGTTCGCAACATTTGGCTTTTACGTGCTGGTATCTTATCTACGTGACGATATGGGCTCCAATGAGGCAGGGCTCAAATTCTTCATCCTGGGTGTTTTTGCGGCAGGACTGTTGGCTTTTGGCATCAGCCTCGTATTCGGAGAAACGGGCAAATTGGTTTTCTCGGATATCACCGGCGCGGCTCCGACGACTGGGATCATTATTGGCTTTCTGCTCATTTTTGCCTCCTTGGGATTCAAGATCGGCGCAGTTCCATTCCATTCGTGGATTCCCGATACATACCATGGCGCACCCACTCCCGTGACGGCGTTCCTGTCGATTGCGCCGAAGGTCGCAGCCTTTGCCATTTTACTCCGCTTATTCTTGGTGGCTCTGGCGACATTCAAGCCGGCCTGGGCCCTACTGCTTGTCGGGGCCTCAATCCTGTCCATGACATACGGCAACATCGTGGCCATCGCCCAACGAAACATGAAGCGCCTGCTGGCTTATTCCGGCATCGCGCAAGTAGGCAACGTGCTGATCGGCCTGGCGGCCGGAACCAAAATGGGGACCGATTCCATTTTGTTCTATCTGCTCGCTTATCTCTTCGCGAATCTTGGCGCCTTTGCGGTAATTATCGCAATCAGCAACGCCGTAGGGAGTGATGAGATCGAGGACTACAGCGGTCTCAATAGACGCGCGTTCGCCATGCTCATTTTCCTTCTCTCGTTGGCCGGAGTGCCCCCATTGGCCGGCTTCATCGGAAAACTCTACATTTTCGTCGCCGCCATCAAGGAAGGGCTCTATATCCTCATCACGGTAGGACTCGTCAACATCGTCATCTCGATGTACTACTATTTGATCGTGGTGAAAAAGATGTATATCAGCGAACCGCTCGACTCAACTCCCATCAAAACCACAGGTCCCTTGCGTGCAGTGGTCTATGTCGGACTTGCCGGAACCTTCATCATTGGAATTTATCCGCAACCCTTCATGGAATGGGTCGTGGCGGCCACATTGATGTTTTCCAATATGGTCGGTCCCGCGGCTTCCATTCCTCCGTCAGTCACGCTGTCCGGCGGATAGCGTTCCTTACAATTCCTCCCTTCTGTTGTTCGCTTCAATCCCTTCGCTTGCCGATGCCTTCTGGTACAATACGGCTTGCAGTCGATAAATAAGAAGATTACAGTTTAAAGCCGGTGCGACAACATTCCGGCAAATGCTGCTGCCCTCGAACCTCGTAGAGGTATGGACCAACCACAACGCCAACGCGGGGTTGCCACCCACGACGATTCTTCTCTCCCTATTCCTCCGGGAATCGAGCGCATTCTTGTGAGAGTGTCGTTCCTTGCCCTCCTGCTTCGCACCGTTCAGAAATGGTCGATTGAACATCGCGTGCTCGCCGGATTCGGCCTCGTGTTTGCCGGCATCCTGGTGATATCCGCCTTCTCGTATCGCAACATGACCGTCCTTATCCGCAATGGCCATCAAGACCAGCGTAGCCACGAGTTCATCCAATTCCTGGCCGCGACGGGCGAAGTCATGGATAATGCCGAAAATGGTCATCGGCGGTTCCTGGTTACCGGAGACGACAGTTATCTCATCTCCTACAACACTCTTCGCGAACGCGCGCCGGAGTACCTCGGCTACTTGCGAGATCTTTCTGACTCGGAAGGCGCTCAAAGGGCGCGCGTGAACGCACTTGCAGAATTGATTGCGCAACAACTCCAGGCGGAGCATGCGGCCGTCGAACTCCGCAATGCCACCGGGTTTGAGTCGGTGCGGGCTATGGCCCTGGCTGGTGTTGCAAAGGCAGAGCTTGAATCCGCGCGCCATTTGCTGGCGGAGATGGAACAGGATGAAGCCAGGGCGCTCGGGCAGCGAGTGGTGGAATCCACGACGATGACGCGCTCCAGCATCATCTTACTGATCATCGGCGCAATGCTGCTCTTCGTACTTTTGGCCGCCGTGTATTATCTGATCCGTCATGACGTGACCGAGCGGAGGCGGGTCGCCGATGAACTTCAGCGTCGCGGCGAACTTCTTGAAGCTGCCAATAACGAGCTCGAAGCCTTTAGTTACTCCGTGTCGCATGACCTGCGCGCGCCATTGCGCCATATCGACGGCTACGCTTCTCTCCTGATGAAGGCCGCCGCGGTTACGCTGGATGAGAAGACTATGCGCTACCTGCATACGATCTCAGAATCGGCCACGCGCATGGGACAACTCATCGACGATCTGCTCGTGTTTTCGCGCATGGGCCGGCAAGAAATGTTGCAGGGAGAAGTAAACCTGAACCAGCTGGTCACTTCAGTGCTGCACGATCTTCGTCATGACTTGCAAGATCGTTCAATCTCATGGACAATCGCTCAACTCCCAGAGGTTACAGGAGATGCGGCTATGCTGAGACAGGTCTTTGCGAATCTCCTCGCCAACGCCGTCAAGTTTACAGGCACCCAGCCGCAGGCCAGAATCGAGATCGGAAGCCGGCGCAACGGCACGGATGAAGCGGTGTTATTCGTGCGTGACAATGGTGTTGGATTCGATATGCGCTACGGCAGTAAACTCTTCGGCGTCTTTCAGCGGCTCCACCGGACCGATGAATTCGAGGGAACCGGCATCGGCCTGGCCAATGTCCGTCGCATTATTCACAGGCATGGCGGAAAAACCTGGGCGGAAGGCGCGCTTGGCGAAGGCGCTACCTTCTACATCAGCCTCCCCATCAGAAAGCCTTCATGACTGTTTCCAAACCGATTTTGCTGGCCGAAGACAATCCACGGGATGCCGAACTGGCCCTGGCTGCAATGGAAGAGCACCATCTCGCGGACAAGGTGATCCTGTGCCACGACGGAGCCGAAGTACTGGATTATCTCTACTGCCGCGGTCACTTCAAAACACGTCTGCAGGGAAATCCGGCCGTGGTATTCCTCGATCTGAAAATGCCGAAAGTCGATGGGCTTGAGGTACTGCGTACCATCAAAGGCGATATAGCCCTGAAGCCTATCCCCGTGGTCATGCTTACCTCCTCGCGCGAGGAGCGCGACTTGGTGGAAAGCTATGCGCTGGGCGCCAATGCCTATGTGGTCAAACCTGTGGAGTTTCATCAATTCCTCAAGGCCGTCAAAGAACTCGGCGTGTTCTGGGGAATGATCAACGAGCCGCCCCCCGAAGGAACAGGCCGTACCACCAGCCGGTCCGCCTAACCGTAGACAATCCTCTTCATCCCGATACACCATGTCTCAGATCCTGCGATTTATCCATCTTGAGTGCGACGCGGCCGACAGAAGGTTGATTTGCACCACCATGCGAGATGCCGGCGTTCCCTGTCAGTCGAAAGGCGTGCAAACGCGCGAGGAGTTTTTGACGGCGCTGCGACAGGAGGGGTTCAGTCTCATTATCGCCGATCATTCGGTCCCGGGGCTCGACGGAGCTGCCGCGCTGTCCCTCGCCCGCAACGTTCGTCCAGACGTGCCGTTCCTATTCGTCTCAAGCATGCAAGGAGAGGAATTCGCTATCGACATGATGCAACGCGGAGCGACCGACTATATATTCAAACAACGCCTGGGGCGTCTTGCGCCGTCGGTTAAACGCACGCTACGAGAGCTTGAGGAGAGACTGGAACGAAGGCGGGCCGAGGATGCGTTGCGTCTCAGCGAAAAACAATTCCGCCAGGCTCAAAAAATGGAAGCGGTCGGCCGCCTGGCAGGAGGCCTCGCGCACGATTTCAATAATCTGCTGACGGTGATCATGGGCCATAGCCATGTGCTTTTGGAAGAGCTTTCTTCCGGCAACCCCATCCGCGCAAAGATCGAAGAGATGCAGAAGGCCGGAGAGAAGGCGGCGAGATTGATCCGCCAGCTCATGGCCTTCAGCAGGAAACAAGCGTTCGAGCCCAAAGTTCTGCCATTGAATTCTGTCATCGGTAGCGTTGAAAGCATGCTTCGACCCCTCATCGGCGAAGACATCCAGCTGGTGATCCGCCTCGATCCCTATGATGGCCATGTGAAGGCCGATTCCAGTCAGCTCGAACAAGTGATCATGAATTTGGTCGTGAACGCACGGGATGCCATGCCGAACGGCGGTCTGTTGGCGATCGAAACGTCACAGACCGAACTCACGCGTACGCCGATGCATCACCTGCAACCGCTGCCGTTGGGGCACTATGTCAAATTGACGGTGACGGATACCGGAAGCGGGATGGATGCCGAGGTCCTGGCGCATCTGTTCGAACCGTTTTTTACCACCAAGGGAGAACACAAGGGAACGGGTCTGGGGCTGTCGACAGTATTCGGCATCGTGACGACGTGTGGGGGAGGCATCGATGTCTGGAGCCAGCTCGGGCACGGCACCACCTTCGACCTGTATTTCCCGCGTTTCAATACACAGACCATCGCCGTGGACTCCTCCGATCCTCAGGGCGTGCCGCGGGAGGGCAATGAGACCATTTTGCTGGTGGAAGATGAAGACAGTGTGCGCGATCTTGTGAAGAATGAACTGGGCAAAATCGGATACCAGATCATCGAAGCCAAGAACGGCGTCGAGGCTTGTCTGACCGCTACACAGCAAAGTTGCCATGTGGATCTGCTCCTCACCGACGTCGTCATGCCGGGCATGAACGGCCGCGAACTCGCGCAGCATCTCTCCGTCATCAAGCCTAACCTGCGGGTGCTCTTCATGTCCGGTTATCTGGACGACATCAGCATAAATAGGGGTATGAATCCCCATCGAACCACCTTTCTGCAGAAGCCCTTTACCCCGGACGTGCTGGCACGCGCAGTACGCGCATTATTAGACTCTTGCGCCCCTGGCATAAGCGGCTCCAAGCGACAGTCCACTCCATTCGATCCGGCTTCTAGAACCGCGCAAGCGTCATAACTGTGGCTGCACACAAACCGATATTGGGCTTTCGCTTCAGAATTGACGCCTGTTGCGCGGTCTTTTTATACTGAGATCGCTTCAAGCCTTTCCTGCCATGCTCTTACCGGAATCGATGAAGGGACAGAGGATGTGATGCTGGACTACAGCCGGCCAACCGTACGATCACCTCGACGCCTGAACAATCTGTGCCTGTTTGTAATAGTCGCAATCTTTCTCTTCGGGGTGATTCCGGACGAATCAACGGCAGGGTCTGGTGTGCCATGGGAACGACTCACAGCGGGAATACAAGTGGCACAGTGGAATCCCACCGAGGTCTGTCCACAAGTTCCTGGCCTGCTCATGCTGCAAATCGACCCGGAACGTTTTCGATTTTCGATCTATCACTTTCGCGATGAAGGACTCCATGCCCCGCTCTCGATTCATGAGTGGCAGCAACGAACCGATGCATATGTACTATTCAATGCCGGCCTATTTCGGGAAGATTACTCATACTTGGGGCTGCTGCTGAAAGGCGGCCGTTCGCTCGGCGGCAGGAAACATCATTCATGGCAGGGATTATTCGCGGCAGAACCGACCGACAACCGAATCCGGAAAGCCACGGTTCTGGACCTGGCATTCGATGGATTTACAGAAGAGGCGCCACTCTACCGGGAAGCGGCGCAATCGCTAATGCTACTCGATCGGACCGGCAAACTCAGGGTTCGTGACAGCGGAAAACGCGCGTATCAGACAGTCGTTGCCGAAGACAACGAATCTGCCATTCTCGTGATCAAGACGATTGAGACCGTGTCTCTGTACCACCTCGGCGACTGCCTGCATCGGCAGATGCCGTCGATCAAGCAGGCCATGGCAATGGACGGCGGATCCTCATCTGATGTCATCGCCAGCCCAGACCTGCTCCAAGCCGCTCAGGTGACGACCGGGCAGACTGGGTGGCGGTCGCTTCTGGAAGGGCACACAAGCTTGCACATCGGCCTTCCGGCGGTCATCGGCATTAGCCCGCGGACAGGAAGAACCAGCGGCACACCTGCTCCGACCGCAGCATCCCCATCCCGCGGACGATGAGCGCCCGGAACCTACTGACCCGGCGCGATTGGATACCCGGCCTCGGTCCAGGCATTCATGCTTCCTATGACATTGTAGACATGCGTATAGCCCAAATCGGCCAGCGTCTCTGCGGCAATGTTGCTGCGATGGCCGGACTGGCAATACACCACGATATGATCATTCAATTTCACGCCAAGTTCCCGATGTCGTGCCTTCATCTCACGAAAGTCAATGTTCAGGTCAGTGCCTGGAATCATACCCGAGGCATGTTCCTCGGGAGACCGCACATCCACCAGCACAAATCCCTTGGCCCCCGCCGACGAAGCCTTGGTCAGGCCTGCCCGCAATTGTTCGACGTTCAACACATAGGAGTGATGAGCCCACGTGTATTGCGGTCCCTCAATGAGAAGACCGCACAAAATTACACCGCATACCGCAATAGTCAGATATTTCATGGATACTGCTCCTTTCGCCTATCGACAATATCTGCATCGGACCCTTCTATGATAGGAGCCCTATGAAAAGGTGGTCAAGAGTGTGTCTTCTTGTCATGCTGGCGGCGATGGGGGGTTGCGGGGAGGGAGCCATGATGGCAAAAGATCTCGAGCATGGAGGCGTGGTCGTCTACCCCTATCGAACCGAGCAGGGCAACTTACTCTCGTCGTTCAGGAAGGAGGCGGTTCGCCTCATGGAACGGAAATGCCCCGGCGGATATACGATTATCCGTGAAGGCGAGTCTAAGGGCCGGCTGCGCCAGGCCAGTCCACTCGCAGGGTCGAGTGATGTGGTGGAAGAGCGGCGCTGGGGAATTCAGTTTCAATGCAAGTAACCCTCTAGGAGTGAATGGGTTGGCCCTTCATGAGACCATCGATGGTCAAAAGGCTCACGACCCTTACACCGGTTTTCTCCACCCGAGCTCGACCTTCTTGCTCCTTCCGATCCACGATTACCAACGCGTCCTGCACATTCAACCCCATCTCGCGGGCTGCAAGAATAGCTTTGACGACGGACCCGCCGCTGGTCAAGACATCATCTACGATCAACGCACGATCTCCGGCGATCACGGCGCCTTCAACCAGTTTTTTCAGCCCATGGTCCTTCGCTTGCTTCCGAACCACGAAGGTTCGCCAGTCCCGCTTAGGATTGGCGCGATAAGCATGGTCCGAAATGGTGGTGGCAATGGAGATCGCTCCAATCTCGAGACCTCCGATACCATCGACCTGATAGTCCTTGATCGCTTCCCACGCCAGCTGCGCGACCAGGTGGCGGGCATGCGGAAACGACATTAAGGCTCGGCAATCGACATAAAACGGACTCAGCAAGCCCGACGCGAGCTTAAACCCGCCTTTCGGGTCCCACTTGAATGACTGAGTATGGTGAAACACATCGATAAGTTCGTCTTCCAGCATGATTACGTTTTACCTTCCGTTGGAGGCCCATCCCATATAGACACTATCGGCTGGACAACCCCTCCACAATGAAGCCGATTCTACACAGATCTTCCGCCAGATGGCAGCAGCTATTCTGCAGACAATCCAATTTCTTCTTGTGCCAGTTGTGTCTCTCGCTGGCCAAATGCCTACTCTGGACAAAGTTAAGAGAAGCGTTTTACCTGCTCGGCCAATGTGTTCGCGACAAGATCCAAATCAAACGGCCAGGCATAGCGGAGCAGGACGGTCGGGTATTGTTTCCGCAGCCGTTCAAGGATCTCGGGGATCTCGACCTCCGAGTGCGATCCACCCGGAGTAAACATGGTGGTGGTGACCGTAATTTCGGTCGCTCCTCGCTCGATTAGATCCTCCACCGATTCCTCCAACGTCGGAGCGCAAAACTCGTTGTAAGCGACAGCAAATAGCGCGCAATTCAATCGCGCCCGGAGGCGTTCCGCTATGGTTTCAAGTCCTGTCTGATAGGGTTCTGTTTCCACGGTCCTCGGCCACCGCCGGATCTTCGTATCGAGATCTATCTCCTCCGGCGTCGGGGATGTCTTCGCGACCCGCCGTTGCGCTTCCAACCGCTTCAATCTGGTTACCAGCTGTTGAGGACAGTCCTTCGGAATCCCGCCATGACCTACCAAGATCACCCCTTGGATCGTTGCCGGCATGTCACTAATCCTTTTCTGATCATGAGTTCATTCATACTCTCACCGAGCCAGTGGTGACTTCGAACGTCCTAAAGACCCGCTGCGGTCATCTTGATAGACATGGTTTCGCAGCATGAGTTCCTCCGGATGGGGATGGAGGTAGACCTGATCGCGGATATAGCCGACGTTAAAGATCTCCACGTAGTGCCTGACCAATGCCACTGGAACGATCAAAGGCGCCAATCCTTGATGATAATCCCCGATCGCGCCCAACAACTCGGCTTTCTCTTGAAAGCCAAGCTGCTCCTTGAAGTACCCCAGAATGTGTTGGAGCACATTCACGTGCTTGCGCACCGTCGCCTTCACGGCCAGCGCCTGCATAAAGAGTTCGCCATAACGCAGAGCAAGGTTTCGTGGACGGTGCTCATTCGCCTGTGCCACCAAACGTCCTAGCAATTGGTAGTGCCGCGCGCTATGGGCGAGCAGCAGATACTTATGGATCCTGTGGAACCCTACGACGGCCTGACTGGCGACTTCATTCTGAATCAGGTCCTGCCAACGATGGTAGGAGAACACTCGTTCAATGAAGTGTTCTCGAAGCAGCGGATCCCGGAGTCTTTCTTCTTCCTCGACAGGGATCAGTGGGAATCGCGACATAAAGGCTCGTGCAAACAGTCCAATGCCCTTCCCTTCCGGCATTCCATGTTCGTTGTATGTGCGTACAGGCTTCACACCGCAGCTTGGTGAGTCTTTCTTAAAGACATACCCCGACAGGGCCAAACGTTCGAGTTCGGGAAGCCGATTCAGGATCATCGTCTCTAGGGCATCTGTATGATCTTGCCCGCTTTTAATGGTCACCAGCCGAGGCTGCTCAGGGTCGCCGACCAGCCGCATCGCTTCGCGGGGCGTACCGAGCCCTGCCTCGACTTCCGGACAGACCGGCACCCACTCCACATAACGCCCCAATAGATCTGCGAGAAACTCGTCCCGCTTATGTCCTCCGTCGAAACGCACTGCCTCACCGAGAAGACAACGGCTGATGCCGATGCGGAGCGAACTGGTCATCATGTCACCCGCTGCTGCTTGCCGAGACTCAAGTATTCCTGGCGCGCGAATGTACTGGCCATCGCAATCGAATGGTTCACATGGACTCTGGCTTCAAACATACGTGCAGGGTTTGCCGACCGGGGCGCATGTGTCCCGGCTTGGTCTTGAACGATTTCGCGGCCTACCGCAAAACGACGCGAGAACTCGCGCCATAGCAATCAGGCGCCTTCCCCGTCATATGGTAAGGCATTTTCCGCCGCTGAGCCTGTCCCTGCCGAAAAGCCGGCCCGATGGTTCTTTCTTCAGCGCACCGCCCTCGCAGCGGCTCAGGCCTGCTGTAGGATCGGCATGATCTTCCGTATGCCCATAGGCGAGATTAGAGACGACTGCTCGACGGCCGTCTGTCCATAGCTTCACCTATCGAGCCGGGTCTCCATGTAATCCCCTCTGTCTCTTGTACAAAGTTTGACTCGCCACACGCGTAACGGAGAGCTGTCTGGAATCTCCTTCTCCCTTTACCCCCAATTTCACCACCGACCCGGGCTCGCCTCGAACCATGAGGGCCACTTGCTCATAGGTCTTGCCGGTGACGGCCACACCATCCACGGTCGTGAGTTCATCACCCTGTTTGAGTCCGGCCTGCTGCGCCGGGCCTTCAGGCAACACATGCGCAACATAGAGCACGGCCGTATCGCCCACCCGTTCCGCTCCGACATGAAGCGACACCCCGATCACACCATCCGGAATCGTGACTTCGGCCCCTTGCGATGGCGGCGCTTGCGATTCCGGATTGTTCTGTCCATCAGCCGCCCGAGCTCCATCGTGCGTTACCGGTGAGTAAGTCAGGAGAACGCACACAAAGCCCGACAACAAAGGGATGGTGATATGGCTATGCCTGTGCATGTTATGTCTCCTTCTGAAATAACAATTTCAGCGCCACGATCAGAAGAAAAACCAGGCGGACAACAGCCTGCTGGAGAGATTCACCCACTCGTCATGATCCACCATGAAGAGCTGAGTCACCAATGGCCTACGGGCGAAAATCTTCACCGAAGGGCATGCGCTCTAGTCAGCGGCATCCACACTCTGGTCGTTACAGGATGTCCTCGCAAGGGTTCCATTGCACTGAAATCTATGTCATAGATCACGATCAACGCGGGTTCTCGATCACGATTAGTTCGGAGCCGTCTCGTCCCACAGCTGGCTGGTGATGAACCGCTGAAGAATTTCTCCATCGGGAGAGTTTCGGGCAATGCTGGTAGTTCGGATATTCGAGCCTTCGCCGAAATGGAGGATGTAGTCTTCGCGTTCCTCGTGGATGAACTGAATATAGGCGAGGTTAATATGGAAACGGCCGACCTTCAGGAGGTTCATACCGTCCTTTCTGAGCCTACTGTCCGCGTGAGAAACCGGCGAAGGAAGCGGCCCGTTGCGCAAGGGTATCGCATGCCTCATTTTCCGGATGCCCATTATGACCGCGAACCCACTGCCAAGTGATACGGTGGGCGGCAGCGAGCTGATCCAGCTCAGCCCACAGGTCCTGGTTCTTTTTTCGCTTCCAACCCAGCGTCATGGTTTTGATCAGCAATTGAGAATCCGAGTGGAGGACCACCGATTGGGATGGTGGAAGTGTCTTGAGCGCTTCGATGGCGGCTATCATCTCCATGCGATTGTTGGTGGTCTCCGCGCAATGGCCGGATCCCTCCCTCCGCTGCTCGCCGTCCTGAATGATGTAGGCCCAGCCGCCTGGGCCAGGATTCCCTAGGCAACTGCCGTCCGTATAGATGTCAATGACTCGTGCAGAACTCACTGGGGTCCTTCCATGTACTGCCGCGACATCCTGAAAGACAAATTATGCCGCCTGGTTCGGTTCATCCCGTTTTTAATGGTATGGCTCTGGCTTGGCATGTCCAAACTTCCCGTTTCTTCTCCCATGTCGTCCGCCTCGATGGAATATTGACGTCCTCATCGTAGGGACCGCCCGGACAGAAAGATTATAAACGGAGAATCCGTATCGAGTCGAGGCGTGGGCGAAGGTCCCAGTTGCCTCACCTCAACACCGACGGCGACTGAATCTCCAAGGACGACGACATCCACGAGATCCGGCACCGCATCGGTTCGAAACTCCACCGTCGGCCGGCTCACGGCATTGTGAATCTCCGCCATCGTCGCCAAACATCCATGGATCGATCCAGAAAGACCGACTCTCGAGTCCCACCGGCCCAGAATAGGCAACTCCGGCAAAGGCGCCGCCGGTGCTGATTCATCTGCGAATCATGACGTTGCGATCCGATGAAATGCCGCAGGATGAGATCGCACGCGGTGACGTTGAAACAGAGGCTGACAAACAGAAGCAGGTGACGCCCCCAGACACCATGTCACCAGGGCCAGCAGCAGCTGGACCAAGCCGTCCTTGACAAGGCCCACGGCAAACGGCAGCACCGCCTCGTTTCCGGGAAGAGACCAGAGAGCGCCTGATTCAGACGGATCGCATCAATCGAGAAACGCAACGCCAGGCTGCCTTCAGGCTTTTCCCTTCGCCAAGACTTAATTTGAGCCCTTGCAGGAGGGCGGACCGTCCTTCCAGGTGCCGCCCTCCCTTGATCAAATACTTCCCCTGATCAGCCAGGTACAGGGCCATTTGCCTATGGAGATAGAGTCGTTTCTGCGGATCCTGGCGAAATCGCGACATCAGCCGATCGATCAAGAGCGGGCGATGGCCGAGCGCGATATCGGCTGGTTTGATGTCGCGATTGCGATGAAATGTCAAGGGTTCGGGAATCCCTGCAATGGTCGTAACCGCGGCAATCCTGGTCCACAACTCGTGATCGTCCATGCCGGCAGAATTAAATTGCTCGTCGAAACCTCCTACCGCCTCCAGTATAGCTTTGCGGATGAGGGTCGCCGATGGCGTGGGCACAAAGCCTTGGACAAACAACCGCGCGAACTCATGTTGCGGTTGGTAGGCCGGCCCGAGTTGATGCATGGGACGGCCGGCGCGATCGATGTGCGCCACATCGGTCACCACCATTCCTACTGCTGGCTGTTCCTCCAGGACCGCTACTTGCTTCGCCAGCTTTTCCGGCTCCCATAGATCATCATGATCCATTAGCGCGATATAACAGCCGCGCGAGGCGGCGATGCCGCGATTCCTCGCCTGAGCCACCCCGCCGTTCCGCTGCTCGATATATCGAAGACGATCGCCATAGGCACGGATAGCGTCCCCGGAGCCGTCCGTCGAGCCGTCGTCGATGACCACGATCTCATAGCCATGATAGGTTTGTGCGAAGACGCTTTCGAGGGTGTCCCGGATGACATCCCGTGCGTTGTACAGCGGAATGACGACGCTGACGACCGGCTCCGGCATGACGTTACGGTTTGACCGCCTCCAAAATGACCGTCATTTCTTCGCACACGTTCCAGAAATAGCGCCGACAACGTTTTTGGAAATAGGCCGGGAAGTACTTGAACGGCTTCCGCATCGCGAACTCGATCGAGAGGGTACGAAAGTTGGTATTCAAACCGTAATAATTGGGCGACTTGAAGTACTCGAAACTCTCTTCTGTCATGAAGCGGACATGTGTCGGATCGATGAACGCTTTGCGCGAGGTATAGTACGGCGTCTTGATGTAGATCCGGGCACTGGGCGCGCAGACCCGATAGAGGTCTACCATAAACGTGATCAAATCACGCATATGTTCGACGGAGTGAATCGAGTAGACGGCGGCCACGCTACTTTCGGTGAAGGGTAATCCCCGCTCGAAGTCACAGACTACATCCACACCGGGCAGCGCCCGCTGATCGACGCCCACCGTGCCGATCTGTTTAAGCGATCCACAACCGATGTCCAGCACGATGCCCTTGCAATGGGCATCGGCCACCTCGGGAGGAATGGGACGATGGAGCCAGAACCGTTCAGTGGCACCAGCAGTCATCTAGACGCTACCATCGGACACATGGCACTGAAGTATAAAGAGTGTGCAGATGACCCTCGTCTCTTCGGTGGCCCTAGCGTAGCCAGTTCTATTCCTTTTGACGTAGCCGTTTCAAGAGTCAACTCTGTGCCCGATATATGCTTACCGGAACAGGCGATCCCATTTCTGGGCATAAACTCTGTCGTCCCTTACGTGGCGTGGTACGACTGGTTTACCTCCCGGCGGTTAGTCTACTCAGGCATTTACCGGGCAAGCTAGTAGCTAACTACGGAGAAGGGAGGGCGGAGTAGCATGGCCTGGTCTTCGGTTGTCCGGTATGCGCAACCATCGTCGGACACTTGCCTGCCATGGCATCCGGAAGGCATCAAGCTGTCACCTGATCAACGATCCTCCCTGACATACATTGAGAGAAAGAGCTTCACTTCTTGGTAGCAATCGATTGAAGGAGATGCGAAGTAGGCCCATGGGAATATCAATGAGGCGATTGCCTTACTCATTGTGCGACCACCGGGGCACCGGACTAACGGTTTGCACCGCCGATTCACATCCCGCCGGTTCTGACCTAACACTGTATGATTGTTCAGCCCAACAACGAATATTAAATCCCTAGGGAGCAGATTTCGATGAGGGTATCAATCTGAGAGACAATGAGGCAGGTCGGTGGAAGTCGTGGCACGGAATCAGACTGCGTTGTAGTGGTGTCCTCTTCAACTTCTTCGCTGTCGGTCTTCGCTTGGTAGTGTCCTGGATACGAAGCATGTTGCCGGAACTGTTCATCCGACATGCTCACCCGATAACTACAAAGACGGCACACATAAGCGCCCGTAAGGTACGTACCGCCGACCGACTCTAGCTGGTATTCATGTTCGCAGTCTGATTCCACGGGGTCACAGTGTAGCAAAGGTCGCCGTGCGACGAAACTGGGGCATTCCCTAGCCGGATTAATCACGTGACACAGGGGTCACGCCGTTCGATCAACCGGCAATGTGACCGGCTCCAGCATCTTCTGACTAACCATCGGCTATGTTGCCACGGTTCGAGGCATGCTCGACGGTAGGATCAAGGGAAAGAGAAATGCCAGGCATGAGGTGCATGGGACACAGTGTAATCATGTGGGCAGATCTTCTTGGATTCAAGGTTGAAGATTCAGCCTAGGCTGCGCCGTTGGGGTCTCATGGCTTGATATTGTTCCAATGCCTTATTGTGCACATCGTGCATTCTTTGACAACGGTTAGGATATGGCTACTTTCACACGCTTGAATGTCCTGCCGTGAGAGCCGCGTCTGCCCAGAACATAAGTACCGATCGAAAGAGTCTACCGTAAGATTGCCTGCCTTGCTCCCTTGCAGAAGTCGCAAAAGCTCTAATCCTGAATCCAAGTCCTTCAATAATGGTTGATGCAATTCCGTGATAGGGCCGTGTGGCGGCTTCAGTAGAATCTGTAGTCTGAACCTTTCGGAATAGGGGCGGATTAACACCTCATCAAGCGCCGACTCTGAAGATTGGATCACCACAGGTGGAAGCCATCGCAGAGGCCTCACTGGGCATTCTCTCTCAACTGTAGATGTCACCTCCGCAGCAGCGTGGACCGAATTATGGAGAGCAAGATAGAGAGAGAATAGCGATAAAGCGATTATCGCTCGGAATGTATGGCGAACATTGATGAACGAGCACTTGCAGGTATCCAAAAAAGCCTCCCTTGAATGTCGAGTAGGCATGTATCTGTGGCTAGGCTGGGTTGGAACCGTGACCATCAATGCTCCTGCTACTCTAGCCATCAAGCCGCTTCCTCCAAGTCACACAAATGTGGGTTAGACTCCCTGCTAACATCAAGGAGTGCGAGGCGAGCAAATCGGCAATGCTGGAGTGGAGTTTGTAGGGGTATGGTGCCGAAGCCGGGATTATATCAGTGGGGGTTGCTCAAGTCCTTGACGAATTGGGCAATCCCTGTCCCATCCGCAATGACAGGAGCGAAGTCAGTTAGCTCTCTTTGTTTCTATTCACCTCTCCCGCTATCCCCTTGTCGTCCTCCTTAACACCTATTTAACACCTGGCCTCAACCGCGACCTTGGCAGCCGTTCAGGTTCTAGAATCGAGGGGGGTAGGGGGGTCACTTGAGCCGCGAACACTTGAGCGCATCCCGCGCAAGAGACCGGTGGAATAAAAATCCGATGATCCATGAAAATGTGTGAACCCAGAAAAAAGCAACCATGTGGGCATTGGTCACGACCGCGTAAGGAGGTGATCCGATGAAATTCTTAGAAGACTATGCACCACGAGACAAGCGCTTCTGCTCCATTGTACCGTTGCTCATGGCTGGCGGGGCAGTCGCGGGCATGGGCGGCTCCATCTTCAGCGGCATCATGGGTAAGTCGGCCGCGAAGAAGCAGGAAGAATCGATCAGGCAAGCGCAGGAAAAGGCGACCGGTGCCGTCCAGAAATACAGCGACCAGGCCCAAGGCTGGCTGCGGTCCTTCCGGGAGCGTGGCGATACGGCCAATCAAAGCATTGAAGACATCTTGGCCGGCAAGCTCAACCTTGACGATATGGTGCAATCCAGTTCGCTGTTCAAGTTCCAACAGCAGGAAGGGGAGCGCGGGATCAACCGGCAACTCAGAGCGCGTGGCATGTATGGATCTGGGGCTGGTCTCGAAACCCTGGCCAGGTTCGAAAGCCAATTGGTCGGCGAGGAAGGTGAGCGCTACATGAGCCGGCTCTTTGACATGTCCAAGCAAGGCTTGTCGGCAGGCAGTCAGCTTTCGAGTCAGGATATGGCCACAGGAAAGACCCTCGCGGATCTCTTCATGCGGAGTGGGGAAACGATCGGGCAAGCCAGGGCTGGCGGTGACCTCGCGATGGGACAGATGGGGCAAGGCATTGCGGGCGCCGTGCAAGGCGG
>JAJFBJ010000245.1 GCA_020697375.1 Nitrospira sp.
TCGCATGGGCCGGCAGTTTATCCAACAATCCAAGTCGATCCAGCACGCGCTGACCGTTCGGCTGTAGAATTTCCCCGCGCAATCCCTGCGGCGGACCTGCCGCCCGTTCCAGCACCAGTGAACGCACGCCCTGCTGCGCCAGCATCAAGGCCAGCACGGCGCCGCCGCCGCCCGCGCCGACAATCGCCACATCGGTTGCAATCATTGCACTGCCCTTGCGCGCCTCGACCTATTCCGTCCAGAGCTCAAATCGCGTCCGGTCGCTCCACATGGCCAAAAACTTCTCACGCGCTTTCGCCGTCAAGCGCGCATCGGTGATGACATCAAGCCGTTCATCATTGTAGCGATTGCCGCTCGTGGTGTGATTCGCCGAGCCGGATGCATTGATGACGTCGTCGATAACCACTTGCTTCAAATGCATCAGCCCATCATGCCGGTTGATCTTGATCGGGACGCCGGCGAGTCGCAAGGTGCTCACGGCGCTATGCTGCTTTGGATCGTTCAGTCGTTCCCGATCGGTGATGACACGGATGTCCAGGCCACGGCGTTTGGCCGCCACCAGCGCCTTCACCGCTGATGGCGCCGTCAACGCGTATACGGACACATAGATATACCGGCGCGCATGGTCATAGAGACCGACCACCACAGACCGGAGTCTGCATCAGGCACACCAGTCCCACGATAATCATGAGGATCAGGGGAAGGGAGGTCAGACGACTCATGCGGGGACTAGCTGGCAGCAGAGGTTCGATGAGCGCATGTGAATTTCGATGAGTTACACATGAAATCCGGATGGATTCCGATTCCCACAGGATGCTCAAAATGTTCGTCCAGCAAGGCCGCAGCGAATGAAGATCCGAGACGTCACGTTCTTACCCGCCCACCCCCGCCTGCCAAGACAGGCTCTTTTCCCATAGGGGTACGTCAAGCCTCTGAACGACGCGAGAACAAAGCTGGCGGACTTTTTCAACATCCTGCAGAGCGGATCACTCGAGGTCGAACAGGGTTCGAAAATGGTCGTCAGACTCTTCCCATGCTTGTGGCGAGGTTTTCGACAACCAGTCGCGCAAAAATCCCTTTTGCTCCGGCGTCAGCATCTGTTTGATCTGGTGCGTACGGCCTTGCAGCGGTTGGAGAAAGCCGGCACGCGTTTTAAAATCCAGGGTGGCCGTTCGGACATACAGGTTGGTGTACATTGTGGGGCTGTCGTCTTCGCCTTCACCTTGTACCCAGACCGAGAGAAACTTTTCCATTTGAAGCCCGGCGCTGTCTAACGCCGGTTCCGTGTCATGAAAGAGTTCGTTTTCCGATTCTTTCAGCGGTGCCGCCTCATGCGCGCGAAATAAGAAATTTTTCTTCCACATTCCCTACCCTCCGGACCGGCGCATACTGTAAGCTAGGCATGGTGAAAGTCAAGAAAGCGGCAATCGGTTCCGCCCGCCTCTGTTGAAGCACCATTTGCATTGACTCACCGGGGTCGGTTGCCTTGACAAATCAAGAACCCGTTTGCTAACGTGTTGAAATTCTTTAGACTCTTACCTTCTCAGGAGCAGATATGCAGGTCATGATCAACGGCAAGTCTGAGAGCATCGCGGGCGGCAGCGTGCTGGATCTCTTGAAGGCCAAGAGTATCGAACCCCAAATGGTGGCGGTCGAGGTCAATGACACCATGCTTGAACGGACGCATCTTGAGACGACGCAGCTGAAAGAGGGCGATCACGTGGAGTTTCTCTTCTACATGGGCGGTGGCCGGTGACCCTCAAGGCTCACGCAGATATCACGGAGCTGATCGGCCGCACCCCCTTGGTCCGGCTCAACCGCCTGAGCAAACCAGGCGCGGCTACTATTTACGCCAAGGTGGAATCGTTCAATCCAGGCGGGAGCGTCAAGGACCGCATCTGCTTGAACATGATCAATGAAGCCGAGCGGCAGGGAACACTGAAGCCGGGCGGAACGATCGTCGAACCGACCAGCGGCAATACCGGCATCGGCCTCGCGTTGGTGGCAGCCGTGCGAGGATATAAACTCATTCTCGTGATGCCCGAAAGCATGAGTATGGAACGGGCCAGCCTCCTGTCGTCGTATGGCGCGCAGCTCGTATTGACGGCGGCTTGGGAAGGCATGAAGGGCTCGATCAAGGAAGCCGAGAGCATTGTCGCGCAGAATCCGTCCTATTATATGCCCGACCAATTCTCCAACCCGGCGAATCCAGCCATCCACCGGAAAACGACCGGACCGGAAATTGTGGAAGCGCTCGATGGTCGAGTTGACGCCTTCGTCGCCGCCGTGGGTACCGGCGGCACCATCACGGGATGCGGCGAGGTCATCAGGGAACGCAATCCGGCTGCCAAGATCATCGCAGTGGAACCGGCCGGATCACCGGTCTTGTCCGGCGGAGACCCCGGGCCCCACAAGATTCAAGGCATCGGCGCTGGCTTCATTCCCAAGGTGTTGAACCGGACACTGCTCGATCGTGTCATCACCGTGACCGATGATGAAGCCTATCAAACCGCGAAATTGCTCGCGAAGAAAGAAGGGCTCCTGGTCGGCATCTCCGCAGGCGCGAACGTCTTCGCCGCGCAAAAGGTCGCCGAAGAGCTGGGTCCCGGTTGAGTGATTGAGGGGGGATGCTCAAAATGGTTTCTCAGCAAGGCCGCAGGCGAGAGGAAACCGGAGGCGTACCCCATGGGGTACGTTGAGGATTTCGTCGAGTCGAGAACGAAGCTGAAGGCCATTTTCAGCATCCCGTAGAATATGGAATTTACAGAAACACAGATCAATCGCTACAGCCGACATATCCTGCTTCCCGAGGTCGGGGGGAAAGGACAAAAGAAGATTATTCAAGCGAAGGTCCTCGTGGTCGGTGCCGGAGGGCTCGGTTCGCCGGCCGCCCTG
>JAJFBJ010000034.1 GCA_020697375.1 Nitrospira sp.
GCGAAATAGAGACCGCTCACGGACGCCGCAGGCCACATGGCGAATGATTCGGTCAGGGTGACACCGCATCGCGATTCCGCCCCCAGCAAGTCGAACAACAGCCGTTTCTCGGTGTGATCCGGACAGGCGGGATAACCCGGAGCCGGACGAATCCCACGATAACGCTCGCGGATCAGTTCTTCGCTCGTATACGAATCCTTGCCTTCATACCCCCATTCGACGCGGGCCCTGTTGTGCAACCACTCCGCGAATGCTTCGGCCAGCCGATCCGCCAGCGCCTTGACCATGATGGAATTGTAATCGTCATGGTCCTTCTCATACTTGGCGCAGAGCGCCTCCACGCCGATGCCGGTCGTAACGGCAAAGGCCCCTAGAAAATCAACCCGTCCCGATTCCTTCGGGGCGATGAAGTCCGCCAAGGCCAGATTAAACTGATCCGCCGGTTTCTCCATCTGTTGGCGAAGCGTATGGAAAATAGTCTGGACGTCCCGGCGTTCATGATCCCGGTACACCTCGATATCGTCGCCGATGCTGTTCGCCGGAAAGAATCCATAGACGCCTCGGGCGGTCAATAGTTCACCGCGAATAATTTCTTCGAGCAACGCCTGCGCGTCCGCGAAAAGTTCCTTGGCTTTCGGGCCCACCGTGGCATCCTCGAAAATGCCGGGATAACGCCCCCGCAATTCCCACGTGTGGAAGAAGGGTGACCAGTCGATGTAGGGAACCAATTCACGCAAGGGCAGGCGATCGATACTGCGCAGGCCAGTGAAGGAGGGAGTCGGAATATCGACGCCGCTCCAGTCGGTCGCCAATCGATGGTTCCTGGCCTCGTCCAGTTTGCGCAGGATTTTCGGCCCACGATCCTGATGCGCCTGCCGGACCCGATCGTAATCGGCACGAATCTGGTTCGTGAAGCGCTCCCGTTGCTCCTCATTGATCAAGTTGCCCACAACTCCGACGGCACGTGACGCATCCAGCACGTGGACGGTCGCATGCCGATAGGACGGGGCAATTTTCACGGCCGTATGGGCCTTGCTTGTCGTCGCTCCGCCGATCAGCAGGGGGAGATCGAACCCCTGACGCGTCATTTCCTTGGCCACATGGGCCATCTCATCCAACGATGGAGTAATCAGGCCGCTCAACCCGACCATATCGACTTGCTGCTCGCGAGCCGTCGCCAGAATTTTCTCGCAGGACACCATCACGCCGAGATCGATCACCTCATAATTGTTGCATCCCAATACGACGCCCACGATGTTCTTGCCGATATCGTGCACGTCGCCCTTAACGGTCGCGAGCAGAACCTTCCCATTTGCGCGGGAGTTTCCCAACCGTTGCTTCTCGGCCTCCATGAACGGCATGAGATAGGCCACAGCCTTCTTCATCACCCGCGCGCTTTTGACCACTTGAGGCAGGAACATTTTCCCCGATCCGAACAGGTCGCCGACGATATTCATACCAGCCATCAAGGGACCCTCAATGACGTCGAGCGGTCTGGCGCTCTTCTGCCTGGCTTCCTCCACATCCTGATCGATGTAGTCCGTCAACCCCCTCACCAACGCATGCGCCAGCCGTTCCTCAACAGGTCGCGCGCGCCACTCATCGTCCTTGACGGCCGCCTTGCCCTTCTGCTTGACCGTCTCGGCAAACGTCACCAGCCGCTCCGTCGCATCCGGACGGCGATTCAACAGCACATCTTCCACCAATGCCAGCAGATCCTTGGGAATCTCCTCATACACAGCCAGCTGGCCGGCATTGACGATTCCCATGTCGAGACCAGCCTGAATCGCGTGATAGAGAAACGCGGCATGCATCGCTTCGCGCACGACATTGTTGCCGCGGAATGAGAAGGAGATGTTGCTGACCCCGCCGCTCACTTTGGCCAATGGCAAGTGCTGCTTGATCCATTTCGTCGCTCCGATGAAATCGACGGCGTAATTGTTATGCTCCTCAAGGCCGGTCGCCACGGTGAGGATATTCGGATCGAAAATCACGTCCTGCGGCGGTACTCCCACTTGTTCCGTAAGCAGATGGTACGACCGTTCGCAAATCTCGATCCGCCGCGCGACGGAGTCGGCCTGGCCGCGCTCATCGAATGCCATGACCACCATCGCCGCACCATAGCGGCGGATGAGCCTCGCCTGTTCCAGAAACTTAGCCTCGCCTTCCTTCAGGCTGATCGAATTGACGATCCCCTTGCCTTGGACGTTGCGAAGGCCTTCTTCGATGACCTCCCATTTCGAACTGTCCACCATGATCGGCACGCGCGCGATATCGGATTCCGCCGCCAGAAGGCGCAGGAATTTTTCCATGGCCGCCTTGGAATCCAGCATCCCCTCATCCATGTTGATATCGATGATTTGCGCTCCGCCTTCGACCTGCTGGCGAGCCACGGACAAAGCCTTGTCATAATCGCCGGCCAGGATGAGCTTGGAAAAGGCCGGTGATCCGGTGATGTTCGTGCGTTCGCCGATGTTGACGAAGTTCGATTCAGGCCGCACCGTCACCGCTTCGAGACCGCTGAGACGCAAAAACGGCTCGACTTTGGCCGACTGTCTGGGAGGGAGCCCCTGTACCGTCCCGGCAATCGCCCTGATATGGTCGGGTGTCGTCCCGCAACAGCCGCCGACGATGTTGAGCCAGCCGTTCTGAGCCCATTCACGCAACTGCGGTGCCAGGGACTCCGGGGTTTCAGGGAATCCCGTCGGGAGCAACGGGTTCGGCAAACCGGCATTCGGGTGACTGCTTACGGCGATCGGCGCGATCTGGGACAGTTCTTCGATCAGGGGACGCATTTCCTTCGGCCCCAACGCGCAGTTCATTCCCACGCTGAGCAAGGGAACGTGAGAAATCGAATTCCAGAACCCTTCCACCGTCTGCCCTGAAAATCCGCGATTGCTTCCGGCCTGAATGAACGTGACCGAGGCCATGATCGGCACTTGCCGCGCCCCCTCCGCGAACAGTTGCTGGATCGCAAAAAATGCGGCCTTGGCATTCAACGTGTCGAAAATGGTCTCGACCAACAGCAAATCGACGCCGCCGTCCAGCAAGCCGCGCACCTGGTCTCCATAGGCCCTCACCAATTCCTGATAGCTCGTTCCGCGAGCCGCCGCATCATTGGAATCCGTGGATACCGAAGAGGTCTTGGTCGTCGGTCCGATCGCTCCCGCCACAAAACAGCGCCTCCCTGGATGGTTTGCCATGACCTGCGCCGCGGCGCGGCGCGCGCATTCGGCTCCGCCCTTGGACAATTCATAACCAAGGTCATCCATGCCATAGTCGGCGAGCGACACGGATTGGGAATTGAAGGTATTCGTCTCGATGATATCCGCCCCGGCTTCGAGATACTGCCGATGGATCTCCTCGATGACGGCCGGCTGGGTGATGTTCAACAGATCGTTGTGTCCCTTGAGATCCTTATTCCAATCCTTAAATCGCTCTCCGCGAAACGCCGCTTCGTCCAGCTTGTACCGCTGGATCATGGTCCCCATGGCGCCGTCCAGAATCAGGATGCGCTGTCGCAGGAGTTCGCGAATTTCATGTTCCGGCATGACTACCTATGTCTTTCTGCCATCAAGCGTCATGCGTGATGCTGACGGTATCGATGACTCTCAAATGGAACGGCCATCATATCGGGAACGGGCTTTTTCCGGCAAGCCATGCGGGGTTTCGCGCCTTGACATTGATGACCCTGGCCGATACGATGCCCGCCATTGTCCGGCCCGAGCCCGAGTTTGTATTATGGCGCATCAGGCAGCGACTCGCCTCTTCATTCTTGTTCTTTTCTGCGTGAGCTTTGTCCCGCCGTTGGTCGATTCCGCATGGGCCGGACCCTACTTCGAAGACGGATATCTCGGGATCACGCAGGCGGAATTACATGAGAAACTCGGCATGCCGCAAGCGGTGCGCGACCGCAAGGCGGCCCTGCGCGTCTTCACCTATTATCCGATCGGGGATTGGGATCAATATTTCAAGAAGGTCGTGTCGCCGGAAAACGGAGAGGACGTCTATACGTTCAAACGCGACGGCATCGATGTGCGCTATTCATTCAGCTATACCTTCGATCCGAACGACCATAACGAACAGCGGCCGCTCTTCGTTCGTCTGGTGGACATCGAGTTCACTCCTTCGGTGCCCCTGAGCAGAATCCCTCAGCTCGTGCCGGAATTCAAACCGTCCGATGACTCGGCCGCGCCGGTCTTTCGATCCAACGTCATGCTGTTGTTTTTTACAGGAACTTCCTCGGAGGACGCACGTTTCATCGTGAGGGAAAAGGGAAAAGAATCGCTCGACTGGTCACTGACCTTTCAGATGTTCACCCTGCAGGGATTACCTGATCCGCTGACATCGAAAGCGCTCATCGATCGCATGGAAATCAGCACGCAGAGCCTGTCGCTGGTCAAGATGCGCCTCAGGAACACGCATGACCCCATTCTCAACCCCTACTCCAAAGACTTCGCTCTGCAAAAGCCGCCCCCTCCGGTCACGAGAAAAGTTCCGGTTCCCAAATATGCAGAGTAGTGAAACGTCGACCCTGATTATTCACAATCGGAAAAGCCCCCATGGGCCGGAACAACCGGACCACGGCAAGAGTCATGAATAGTCCGGGTCAGGGGTTCTGCGGTTCGACTTGATCCAATTGGCCGGCCGTTCGCTCGTTTTGCAGCCTAAAGCTTTGCTCGACTTTGGTTTTCATCTGTCTCATGACGTTCTCCTGCCCCGCCTCAGCCGCCTGCGAAGAAGAATTTCCAACCACATTCGCTGCCATGGTTCCGGCGAAATACATTTGATAGGCGGCAGTCACGCAAACAAGCATCATCAGACACTTGGAGAGCAGTCGCACCGCGGGATTGGAGCTGAGAAACATCCATAGCAGCAGCACCGACCAGCAGACGGCTGCCGCGATGACGATCGCGGTTTGATGGGGCGTGAGCCCCTTGATCGGATGTGACGAGACCTTCTGCGCGAGGGCCGTCAGCAACTTCTCCATCACATTTTGAGAAGACGGCATTCTGCCGACAGTCCTTTCCTTTTCTCCCAAGGCCGCGCCTGACGGTCCGGGCTCCGGCTCGGCCATGACTCGCACTCGCCCGCGAAGCTCGGTCGGCACCTGCCGCAAATTATCGGTCATCACCACTTGACCCTGTGAATCCGTGTAGACGTAAAGAGTTCCCGCCTCCGCCACCGTTCCCACCAGCGAGATCAGACCTAATCCCGCAAGGATGGAGGCCGCACGTCGGCCGGCGCTGAATAATGATCCCATGGTCCTTCCCTCCACCGTTCTACCTTAAGAATAGCAGGTCGAGGAAAAGACGAAGGGCAGTAATCGCCCTTCCCGCGGCTGTTTCAGGTCCCTTGACGGACCGAAAAACGATTGTTTAGCATGCAGCAGTGATCGGGCGCTTCTCCCACATTCGATGACGGAAGGATTTTCGTGACGGACCAGACGACCGCTGCCACCCCTGTTTCATCCATGCCCCCGGAAACCGAACCCACGCCCTTTATCCGCCAGCGGCCGGTCCGGATCATCATCTATGCGTTTCTTGTCCTGTTCGTTCTCAGCATGATCGCATTCCGTTTCGTGCCCGGCTGGCTGGACCCTGACTTTTCGAAGCACATCGAAAGCCATCGGGTGATGGTGGGGATGGATCGCCAGCAAGTGTTGAAAGCCTGGGGCGGACCCAATACGATGAATGTGTCCCATACCAGCGACGGGTTGCGACGGGAGGAATGGATTTTTGAAGATTGGGAAAGCCCGGCGGTCGTGAAACACCGCTATTTGTATTTCGAGGAAGGAAAATTGATCGGCGGGCATTTCTCAGGATCGGATGTCCGCCTCCCACTCCCCTCCGTGCCAGAAATGGTCAAGCCACCTGGACATCCCTAGGAGGGCATTGAAAAAGACCGCCTCGGGCCTTCACTCGCTGCGGCCTTGCCTGGGACAAAGCGCATCTTGGCGTTCCGGGTTGGGCGGGGAAGACGGTCGCCTTTTTGAACCGCCTGCGGACACCTCAATGAAGGTCGCAGCCGGATCTACCCTTTCTGCCGAGTTGGCTCACAATGATTCCTAAGCAACCTCCTACCGGTCATTCCGCCTCGTCGTCGGTCGCTTCGCGTATCTGAAGAGCGAGGCGGCTCAAGAGGATTTCGGCCTTCAGTCGATCTCGCTCTTCCACCATCACGCGGCTGCATAGCAACGAAACCCCTGGATAGAGCGCCCCGATATGTTCATGATGCACGGCATAGCGGATGCCGTTGCCGTCGAGCAGGCTTTTGATCAGGGCCAGTTCACCGACATCTCCCGGCTCACACAACGTCACCAGCTTCGCAGAATTCGACCGGCTGCTGCTCGGCATCACTGACTCCTCCGGTTGGCGGTTCATCGCGCCTCGTGAACCATGGGCTGTCAGACACCGGGCCGCCCTGGTGAAGGACAGTGCGCGAATCGTTGCAATTATTCCGTATGGTTACTACACTGACCTATGAACAATGAAGAGGCGCGCCCGCAAGAGCATTCCTCAGGAAACCACAGCAGGCGCGAACGGGTGGAGGCGATCAAGAATTCAAGGGAAACCGCATCCCTGCAATGGCCAATGGCGCCATTGTGCAGCGTCGATCATGGGGTTTCGGTTATCTGAACGCGCCGTTCCTTCCCGGCTCCACCCGAAACGGTTAAGACTCGCTTCCATTCGCGCACTTGGTAGATCGCCCAGGCCTGTGGTTCGTTCTTGTAGAAGGCCTCGGGATCTTCCCCCGAAGCATTGAGATAGATCGGTTCCGTAAAACCCTCGTCCAGGACATAATCCAGCAGGCAGTCGGTCGTGAACCCCTTGCCCTGCAGAGACACTTCAGCAAGGAAGTTAAGAATTTCGTCGGAGTCCTGAATGGTAATGGGCTTCATGTCATCGATGGCTGATTGTAGCCAGTGAGAAAGAGGGAAGGCAAGGCATGGCACAGAAGATACTGAGCAGGACACAATTTCTTGAACGCCTGTTGACCATCATGGATCACAAGCACCACTGGGCCTGGCCGGTCATCACGGGACCCGGGATCACGAAAACCCAACTGAAGCTGCATTACCAGCAGGAGTTCCTCGTCTATGTCCGGGACTTCCCCGTGCTGTTGGCTCGAGTCCATGGTCAGAATCCGCCTCCCGATGTACGGCGCATGTTGGCGGAAAACATCTATGAGGAGGATACCGGCGGTCTTTCCTTCGGCCGCTCCCACCCGGAGTTATTCAATGAGATGATGCGCGGCCTGGGCTTCAACCCCCAAGAATTTCAGGACGCCACACTCCTTCCGGCCAGCGCGAGGTACCGGGCATGGCTGGAGAAGGTCACGGCCAGCCGCGACTGGGTCATCGGCGCGGCCGCACTGGCGATATTTGTCGAGGGAAGTATCAAAGACCGCCAGGAAATCAAAGAACCGTCCAAGCCGAAGAGCGAGGCCGACATCGAAGCCTATATCGACGCCCATCCCCTCGTTCAGCACCATCGTATCGACAGGCGGCACATGGACTTGATCCGGGCACACCAGAAGGTGGAAGCCGGTCATCGCCAGGACGCTTATACGATGGTGATCACCCATGCCGAAAGTAAAAGCCGGCAGAAGGCGGTCCTGGATTGCGTCACGCAAGGCCTCTCACTGTGGATGAAATATCGCGACGGCGTCGCCAAGGCTTGTAAGTTGAACAGGCCATGACCATAGCCTTGAGATCATTGCTGCTATCCTTTGTTTCTTTCTGGTTTCTCCTGACCATCGTCCCTCAGCCATCAGGTCTCGCTGCTTCAGGCCCGGACGACATGCTGCTGGTCCCGGCCGGTGAGTTTACGATGGGTACCTCGGCAGGCAGTGACGGCCTGCCTGATGAGCGCCCATTGCGCCTGGTTTTTTTAAACGCATTCTGGATCGATCGATACGAAGTCACGAATGAAGCCTATCAACGGTTCGTCCAAGCCACGGGTCATCAGGCGCCTGCCCATGCCAGCCAGGCATCGACATTATGGGAACACAATGCGCCGCTGCCCGGAATCGAACAGCATCCCGTCGTGAATGTGAGCTGGCTCGATGCCGTGGACTTCTGCCGCTGGGCCCAGAAACGGTTGCCGACCGAAGCGGAATGGGAAAAGGCCGCGCGGGGAACGGACGGCCGAACATACCCCTGGGGCAACGAATGGGACTTCGACAAAGGGAACAGCGCCAGCTATTGGGCGAGGCGCACCGTGCACTTTGCCGACAGCACGGAATGGGAAGCCTTCTGGATCAAAGGGGCAGGAGCAGGCATCTCCAAGGAGAAAGGCATCAAGGGCGAGATTCTGACGTTGCCGGTCGGCAGCTTCCCTCACGGCGCCAGTCCCTATGGGGCATTGGACCTGGCCGGGAATGCCGCCGAATGGGTGCAGGATTGGTACAACCCGAATTACTACTCAACTGCGCCGCTGACTGACCCACAAGGTCCGTGGCGCGGAGCCATCAAAGCCATGCGAGGGGGCTCCTGGCTTAAACCGGCGATCAGCCTGCGCACGACCGACCGCGACTGGGGCACGATGGACAGTCACCCGTCCGGAACCGGATTCCGTTGCGCACGGGATGCCTATTGAACCTTGCGTGCGCGACTGATGACCGGCGATTCCGCTTCTCACCGTCCGCCCTTCAAGATGAACTCCACCGCTTCGACCTGCACCACCGGCATGATCAGCCCTTGCCCTTCTTTTTCATGCGAAAAGTCGTACAGCAGGGATTCCTCGGGAATGAGCCGGCCGAACATGAGCACATCGATCGCCACCGGTTCTCCACTGCGTAGTCGCTCGTTGAGACGCGCCGTATCGTGACCTGCCAAGGCGACGAGTGTGGCAGGCAGATCTTCCGGCTTGAATCGCACCTCTCCCCAGTCGGTTCGGTTGAACTTGGGTCCCAATGCCACGCGGAAACCACCGCTTTGATCGTCGAACCGGGACAGCTCCCCGATCCATAGAAACGCAATGCGCCATTGCAACGCCGCCCGTCCTTCACGCCTGGCGTCACGCTCGCGGTTCAGCGCGAATAATCGTTCATCATGGTCCGGATCATGGTGGCCCTTTCCGTAGATCGAAGTCCAGTCCGGCGGGGCGCTGTCCAGTTCACGGAGAAACCGTTCAATCGCCGGCTGATCGAGCAAGATATGGCTGCCGGCAGGAAGGGTACTCAAGGCCGCATCAAGCCCCCTCTGCAGAGGGCGGACGCCAATCGGTTCGACGGCAAGGGCCGCCGTGGGCGCGAGACAGCCTGGGAACCAAAGGGCCAGGATAATCACCCAGCGCACGTCGATGATGATCCTATGATGAGGCGGCGGGAGCCAATAAACGCTGAAACAACTCGCGGAGATCTCTGGTTGCCGGATGGTCCCAGGACAGCACCCCCGCCTCGATGAGCACCTCCAGGCGCGGCACGGGATCCAGTCGAACCAGGACAGCGGAGTCGAAGGACTGCGACTTCAACACCTGGGCATAGACCCCCAGCCAGGATTCTGTCACAGCCCGTAATCCGGCATCGGTCGGCTTCATCCTCCCGAGCCTGACCTCTTGAAGCAACTTGATCAAGGGGTCGGACTGCGCAAGCGTTCCGATTGCCCGTCGTATCTGTTCCTCGTGATCAGCCATCTTGTCAGTAGGCATACCCTGCTCAGTTCGTAGAACAGGAGCCGGGACCGCGTGGATCTCCGCAGGAACCGCAGGCCCCGCCGGATCCAGACGTCACAGGCCAGCCGCCGGTAGCCCCGACTCCGAAGGCCGAAAATTGTTTATCCAAGGTGTTCGCCTTGCAGGCCGGGCAGGCCGGCGCAGCGTTGCCTTGTACCAAGAGTTCAAAACGATGGTTGCATTCCCGGCAAACGTACTCGAAGATGGGCATGGCTCTATACTCCTTCTAATTTAAAATATTATAAGTAAGGTCGGTTCTACTTCGCAATCATCAGCCATGGGAGTCGTTCACATGCGGTCGGAAGATAAAACCTTCGTGTTTCGGATCAGTCTCGAAGCTCAGTTCCCCGAGGAATATGAGGGTCCTCACGACGAATATACGTGGCTCCGTGAGTGGGAGACGCAGATCAAGCCGGTCATGATCAAACAGCTGTTCGAGACGCTGCGACAATATCCCGCCTGGAAGGCCCATGTCCGAAACCGGGGGCTCCCGCCGGCCGATGAGATAGAAGTCGCCCTAGTCCGTGACTTTTCACCGGCGCCGCATCCGGACTGAAACGGATGCTGAAAAAGTCCACCAGCTGGACGGCCTTTTTGACCATCCTGCCGGCTATTCCGGCACCATTGCCATACGTGAGATCGAGCGCCATATTTTACAATACCGAGTTTGTCCGTAGCCTGCCAAACAGCCATGATGAAAGCGAACGGACGCGGTCTCTACATCCATATTCCCTTCTGTCACCAGCGATGCCACTTCTGCGCCTTCTATCTCGAAATCCATCAGGCGCGCGCTGCGGAGGCATTCCTGCTTTCGCTTCTGACAGAATTGCGCTTGTACGGAGCAAGCCATCCGTTTGGACAGGAACCATTGGATTCCATTTACTTCGGCGGCGGAACGCCCACCACACTCATGCCCCGACAATTAAGCAGGCTGCTGTCAGAAGCCGGAATTCTCTTCGGTCTTTCACCGGATGCGGAAGTCACGGTCGAAGCCCATCCGGGATCCGTCACAACCGACGATCTCTTCGAACTTCGCGATGCCGGTTTCACCAGGATCAGCTTCGGAGCGGAATCCATGAATCAAGCGGAGCTGGACCACGTCGGCCGCCCCGGTTCTCCCCTGAACAGCGCGCAAATGGCGACCGCCGCACGTGAAGCCGGCTTCACCGATATTAACCTCGATCTTATGTATGGCCTGCCCGCGCAGACGATCGAAAGCTGGATGGTTTCGCTGCAACAGACGATGGCACTCTCACCGACCCATCTCTCCTGCTATGCCTTGACGATTGAAGAAGGCACGCGTTTGCAGCAAGCCATCCAACGAGGCGCTGCCCCTGCTCCTGACGACGGCCTTCAGAATGATATGGAGGATGCAGCCGAGGCCATACTGAAACAGGCCGGCTACCTGAGATACGAAATTTCCAACTATTGCCGGCCCGGGTTTGCCAGCCGGCACAACAGCCTCCATTGGACAGGCGGGCAATACTTGGGTGTGGGACCGAGCGCTCAATCCTATATCGGAGGCCGCCGCTTTGGAAATGTGAGCGATCTGGCCGCTTATAACCTCGCCCTCGGTCGGGGCAGTCTTCCCGTGGTGGAATCCGAAGAACTCTCAATGGCCGATGACAGTTGCGAACGTCTCGTGTTCGGGCTTCGCCTGACCGACGGCGTCTCGCTGGCGGATACGGGAGCCGCCTCATTCCCGGGACTCACCGGCAAGGTGAGCGAATTGATCGCCGATTCCATCCTGGAACGCGAGGGCGATCGAGTACGGCTGACCTCCCGAGGCCGGCGGTACGCGGACAGTGTCGCGGTTGCCCTGCTGGCAAGCCTCGACGGATGCTGAAAAAGTCCGCCAGCGGCGTTCTCGCGTCGCGCAGGAGGCCCACCGTAGGCCATGGGAAAGAGCCTGTCTCGGGGTGGGCGGGTAAGAACGTGACGCGTCGCCTCTTCGCTCCCTGCGGCCATGCCCGGGACAAGGCGCGTCTTGGCGCGCCGAGGGTTGGGTGGGTAAGAAGGTTGCCTTTTTGAGCATCCTATTGAGATATCGATCTGTTTTTCCGCAGCCTGCCGGAGCGCATTCCTCACACGGCCCTTCCCATTGACTTCCAACCCCGGCAGAGGGGAGACTGATTTGGAAGGAGGAACATACGATGCCAGTCAATATGGATCCCAGCAAACGTCGGCGGCGGCAACCGCTCGAACAAACCGCCGCATCGTCCACTGAACAAGAACCCGCGCAGAAGAGAAAATTCGGAGAAGAAACCGATGTGGACCGCGAGAAGGCCAATGCGGATGCCGAGTGGAAAAATCTCTGGGATGCGACCGAAGTGATCGATATGGACAAATGGTAGCTTGTGCCCTTGCCCGATAACCATAGCGGTCGATGAACGTTTCTCTCGTGCGCAACGCCTTATTTTATCCGTTTCATCTCTGCGCACCCCTCACCTTGGAACGGTTGCTCGCACGTTACCGCTCCATCCATTTTCGGGATTACATGGCACTCCGTCTCACGCCCTTGATGGGAACCATGGCCTATCAGGACCGCATGGGAGACGGTCACCCGACCCTCGTGACGACCGGCCGTCTGGTGCAAGGTTACAATGTCAGCGGTCCGCTGGACCCCGCCGCCGTGGCCTCCGTCAACCGGGATCTCGACGATTCCGGCTGGCGCGCCCTCTTCCATGAGGCAATCCGGAGCGATCGGCGATTCCAGCGCGGCCTCTTCGATCTCACGCACGCCGTGCGGATTGGATCGACCCTCGTGCCTGGTCCGGCTGCGCTGCTCCGCCTTCTTGAACCGGAGCGCGCCGGCAGGCCCTGGAGCGTCGCCCTGGTGCAGAGCCTCGCCGGGCCAGCTTTGGCCCTGGATGAGGCCTATCATTTCGAATATGGCCTGGCACTGCTGAAAACCGCAGCGGCGCATTGCCATACCATTCGTCTCGCGCAGGAACACGACCTTGTGGCGACGACCGATTCTCCTACGCACCATGCGCTGCTGAGCCGCACTCTGGCGCGCGAACACATGGATCTGGCGAATGAATTACTCAGCGTTCCGGCCGAGTCTCCACCTCACTTATCAGAGTCACATGGTTGAGGGAGGATATCGCGATCGGTTCGGGTTGCGCTGAACCCCATGACACCTGGTACACTTTCCGTCTGACGAGATCACCCAATGAGCACACTTACTCCTGTCATGACCCCGGAAGCCCTCGACACAGGCGACGTGGGCACCGGCGACGACCTCGAGGCGCGGGTCATCGTATTCAATTGTGACTGCCACACCTATCAGCAGGTCATTGCCCTGTTCTGCAAATTCATTCCGGGAATGAACTCGTCCCGGGCCTTCGAGCTGGCATGGCGGGTCGACCATGAAGGACAGGCCACGGTCTATACGGGGAAACGAAAGCTTGCGGAGGAAATCGGAAAGAAATTGGCAGGAGGAGGACTACGTGTCGGGGTTCAATAGAGCCGGAGAGCCCGCCCAAGGGAACAAGCCGTCCTTGTCGGCCGAGCCGGCGCAGACAGGCCTATTTCGTTCGTTTCTTCGGAGCCTGGGGCTTCTCGGCTTTGTGTTTCCCCGCAGACAAGGCCGAAGAACCGGAAGATTTCTGGCCGCCCTTTGGACCGCCATGAGAAACTTTTTGGGATTTCGACGCCTTGGTATTCGCGTGAGACCCCTTTTGCTCCTGCGCAGCCGCCGCCTTGTAATATGACTTGTTGAGTTTGCTGAGCATGTCGCCATTCAAGACACGCACTTGATAGAGTTCGAACAGCTTGCTGATGGCCTTGGGATCGCCCTTGCGGGCCAGCCCTAGAAGCCGCCGCCGCTGATTCATTTCTTCTTCTTCTGTATGAGACGCTGCTCGCCGCTCCATGGCGCTCCTTTCAGGAAGACTCAACACTCACTGTACGACCTGTAAATTGCCGGATGAAATGCCCCATATTTTACCAGATTCGGCCTAGCCAGTACTATACAAACTTGAGCCTGATGTAAGAAATCTTTCACAGAACGCGGAACCGGCCGATGAGCCGGCTGTTCCCTTCTCCTGCTCGTTTCCGTTGTAGATGAGCGTGCAGCGCCTCTATAATCCCTAGAGATCCACCACGAATAAAGGAGTGTCTCTATGCAACCATCAGCACCGATCGATACCACAAGCGATGTCGCCGATGACCCTCAAGCCCGTGCGCTCCTCCAGCGCGCATTTGAAAATACCGCCCGCTGGCAAGCTGACTTCCCGGGATTTTCAGCCGACCTCACGGTGAATACCAACGGACAGAAAGTGAGCGGGACGGTCGTGGTCAAGAGACCGCGTGATGTGACGGTTCAGTTGCCGGATGAAGCTATCCAGAAATGGGCGCAGGAGCAAATCGGCATGATCGCCGTGCACCGCGCCGCACGAAAATTCGAGGAGTCGGACGGCAAACACCGCCTCACCCTGGAGGCGGATACGGACCACCCCATGGGACGGCGATTGGGCATTCACGGCGACGGCCTGCAGTCCTTCTATCGGATCAAGGACGATCGGATCACGCAGATCAATCGGAAGATGCCCCACGTCGCATTCACGATCAACGTGGAGGAAAGCAGCAAGACACAGGACAACAAACAGCTCACCACCAAGTACAGCGTGTATTATTTCTCTCCGCAGGACGCGAAGCTCCGCAACGTCGAAAGTTTTACGGACCAGCACGTGCGGGTCGGCGCCTCCGATCTGCCGGCCGCGCGACGCATCCTTTCCTATGAGAACGGTGAAGTCATGGTCCGGACCATGACCTTCCAGAATCACAAGTTGTTGGCCTGATGGATTTGCGAAAAGGGTTTCCGCGCAGCATGCGCGTCACATTGGAAGACTACGTGCACCTCGCGCGCATGATCGACAAGTGTCGCGCCGTGCTGGCGGGAACCGAAGGCGAATACATCTATCCCTGCCCGATGGATGAACGGCTCATGGAATTCGCCGGCCTCACGGCCGAGCAATTCACGACGGCGGTGAAGGACAACCAGACCGACGAAGCAGTTGCCCTGTGGTTCCGGCGAACCGCCAAACCTCACAACCAGGCTGAATTGGAGGAATGGAACCGGATGATGCTGAATCGAGGCCCCAGCACGCCGGAGAAGCAGGCCTCGTTCAACAAATATCGGGACGCCGTTGATCCCTCACGAACCGACGTCACCAGCTGGGCCGATTTGCAGGACCTGGAAGAAAGACGGACCGTTCCGCGCAGAGGATAGCCCTCTGTCAGCAGCATTCATCCCCGATCAAATAAGCGAGGTTTTTCTTCACTGCTTTACCTTGTGGCCCGCGCGCCTTCTCTGTGAACGTGCGCGGGCCAGGGACCGTCACTGCTGAGGAGCCTGCACGAGCCCAGCGCCGATATCATCCGGATCGAAGTCAGCCATCATGTCGGTTGTGGCGGCAGTGCCGATCAGGCGATCCGCGAGCAGATTTCCATTCAATTGATCCATTCCTGAGAGCTTCTCCGCCCATAGCGCTGCCACTCCGGCCACGTGAGGCGTCGCCATGCTCGTTCCGCTCATCAGGGTGAGGCCGCCGCCTCGTTTTGCGGAATTGATCGCCACGCCAGGACCCGAGACGCGCGCGCCGGCGTTGGAGAATGACGCGATAGTGAACCCTTGCGGGGTCTTATTCACGGCCGCCACGGATACAATTCCTTCGGCGACCGCCGGCGGGCTCACCGCGATTTCGAATTTCGGATTCACCTCGCGCCGGCTTTCATTCCCGGCCGCGGCGATCAGCAACGTCGCCTGCACAAAGGCATTTTGCGCTACGATCAACGAAGCCAGACGTTCGAAGAGCAGCACGTTGGTTCGATAGCCCTCCAGCGCCATCGATGTCGCCAGTTCCTGCGGGTAATGGTGAGTCTCCACGAGTTCCTTCACAAAACCCGGAAAATCGATCCCGAGCGACATGGAGATGACGTTCGCGCCGCCGTTTACCGCCCATTGAATCGCCTGCACGATGCGATCGCTTCCGCCGCCGCCGCTCCCGAGGACCTTGCCGATCAACACCTTGCTGATGCCCGGAGCGACGCCTATGCGGATCCCATCGACATCGCGGCCGAAAATCGTGCCGGCGCAGTGGGTGCCATGCCCCTGCTCATCGTCGTCACTTTCAGTCGTGAAATTCTTTCGAATGATCTCCACGCCCGCGAATGCAGGGTGTGACATGTCGATGCCCGTGTCGAGGACGCACATGACGATCCCGGCCCCGGTGAAGGGCGATGTGTCGGCGCCGACGGCCTGCACCCCCCAGGTCATGCCACCAGAAGACGGAGCGGGACCCCCATTGATACTCACCGGCGCAATCAATCGCATCGGCATCACGGGCGCGACGCTCAGGATATTCTTCTCATGCGCCAGACTCGCGGCGCGCTGAGGTTTCATCTCCTCTACTTCAACCTTCGGAGATGCAGCCGGCGACAGGGCAGCCGGACCGGCCCTCCGCCTGCCTGTTCTTTCGGGCGCCGTTGGGGTTTGATGCAGAATGACATACTTCATAATCCGCCTCCTTGCCTAGATGGTTCAGTGCCGATAGCGACTCTGTTTCTGAAAGCAATCGACGCAATCGCATATTGCCGGCCGGGCGAGAGTTATGCGACTTTTGAATCCTTCCCGGTTTGTATGCCGCGCCCGATGCTACGGGCACGCTTTAATGCTTCCCGCAGCTGTGGATGCGCCCGATACCAGAATTCTGAAAAGACGGCACTCATCCGCCGCTCCGCATGGAGCATCAGGAAATAGGCCAGGACGAACGACCCGCCCGCAAGTGAACCGATGAGCCCCGGTGACATCGCCAGTTGTCTCAGGCTTGCCCATACCTCGCCGAGCCGAAGCGTGAGAAGATTGAAAATGAACCGGCCCATATTCTCAAGGACGATCCCGGGACTTGCCAGTGACTGCCAGCCGTCAGGGGCGGAGAGAGCGATCAGCGCGAGGACAGAGGCGAACAGATAGATGTAGTAGGAAGCGAGCCCCATTGTCATTTCGGTTCCAACCCGCGGCAACAGCGATTCCTCCCCGGCATGAGCGGCGCGGAGAACCGATTCCACTTCTTTCGCTCGTTGAAGGGCAGCCCTGTCTTTTTCTCCATCGCCAGTGGGAGTGATGACGACATTCGCGCGGCCCGGCACATTGCCCGGAGCATAGTCATCCGTCCCATGCGCGATCCGTTCGAGCACGCTCAAGTGGATCGCCGGTGTGACGTGATGCATGCGGCAAATCCCGGCAATGTCCCGCAACTTCCACCGATAAAACACTCCAAGTCCTGAACGCGGGTCATACAATTTGTCGTCCACGTTCGCATGATCGTAATAGAGCGCGCGGTCGGAGCGCAGGAGCCGCAGGCCATCGCCTTCACGACCGTTGTGTTCGGCCTTTCTCAGCATCCACTCCAGCGCCACGAGCGACATTCCTTGTTTCGGATATCCGCCGCCGACATTGGAATGGGCTCCGGCGAACCACACTTGTTCGATGCGCCCGGCATCTCCGTCGCCTTCGTGCCAAAGAAGCGGATGGAATGAGTGGCGTTCATCATCGATCGCAAGCGCGTGACAGGCATGTTTCACCAGCTTGCTGAGCTTATGATCTCGAAACTTGAAGCGGTAGAAGACCAGGTTGATGAAGTCGCCCAGGTGAAACGGAAGGCCAACGGCATCAACCGTATCCCACAAGCCCATGAAGGAGATTGGGACATCGCAGGGATAACAGTGCTCGCTCCTGAACCGCTTGATTGCAGATGTGTCCGGTTCGCCGACGAACAGCTTCGCCAATGCGGTGCGATAGGACTTGCGATAGACCCTGTATGTCATGTTCACGGCGGATTCGAGCTCTCCCGCCGTGGGCCATTTGCTGCGATCCAGCATGCCGCATGCCGCGATGAGACCAACCAGCGTGCGCACGGTAAACGCGCCTCGGCTAAAGCCGAACAGAAAAATGCGATCCCCGGGATCATAGATCCGCACCAATTCCTTGTAGAGTTGTTTGACATTGCGGCTGAGCCCGTATCCCGTCGCGCCGGCAAATATTTTCAGCGGCTTGAAGTTTTCGGTTCCGACTCCGTCGTCATAGAGCGCCACCTGGGGAGTCAGCTCGGGCTGGGTCCTGTGACCATTCAGATCGATCGATTCAAATGCTTTGAAGACGTTGGTGCCCCGCCCCTTAATGGCGGAGTTGCCGGTTCCGTCCGAACAGATCACGATATTTTTTGGCATGGCCTCCTCCGGTATCGGAATGGTCTACTCAGTTCTTTGCTCACTGAACTATCAAACCAGTTCGCTCACGGAAAGATCACAGATCATGCCAGGCACCTATCAATGACTCCCGCGCAAGCGGTCATGCTTATCGTCTGATTCGATGGAGAAAGTAGTAGTACGTGCAGAGCATTGTAGGGAGGTTTATGTCGATCCGTAAGTATCCAAAATGATACTGGACCGAATCCAATCGGATACAGTCTAACAGGACGCAGGAGACGAAGCGCCATTCGAATGACCTGGTATGGAAAGAGACGAAGATCTCAGCTTCCGTCGGCCCCGCTCGATTGTTACAGACCACTAACAGGCTGCGGAAAAACTCTGTTGCCGCATTATAAATTCAAGAGCCCACACATGGAGCACCATAGAAAAACATCCCCGCAGGATGCTGAAAATGGTGACCTTCTCACCCGCCCACCCCTGGCGCGTCAAGACGTGCATTATCCCAGGGCAAGGCCGCGGCGAGCGAAGACGCGACGCCTCACATTCATACCGCCGCCCCGAACCTGCCGAGATCGACTCTTTTCCCATGGTGGTACGTTGCGCCTCTGCGCGATGCGAGAACAAAGCTGGCGGACTTTTTCAGTATCCTGCTAGCCGGCGTAGCGCAGATCGCGAGCATCGGCAAGAGAGAGGTAGGCTTCTCCCCATTGGTGCGGATTCGCAAGGCTCCAAGGCTCATCGAGATGGATCGGTTTGAACCGTAAGCCGTAAAGCCCTCCGTATACCAGATGGGATAATCCCGATCCCGAGTCCTCAACCAACTGAGTATAGGCCGGGCAGGCAGGCGTCCGTTCGTGGTCGCTCCAACCAGTCACCCAGTACCACTCGCCGGCCGGATTTCGGTCGTAGAGCCGAACCTGCGTCACCCGTCGAGCCGGGCCAACTTCTTTGAATCGCGCGAAGAAACTGGTTTCGCAATTCTCGTTCGATTCGACTTCCACGATCATGGGTGGTCTCTTGGCAATTCACAGATTCGTTGCTGAACCTGACCTTACTGAAATGCGAATCGTCGTCGAAGATGAGAGCTATCGATTTCATCGCAGGATGATGGGAGGATCTCACCGCCACTTCTGGGTTGACTGAGATTCTAACGCAAGGAGAGGTGGAGAAATACAGGGCTCGCCGTTTCAATTCTCGGGGCCTTTCGCTCAGAGTTGTCGCCATGAAGCGGGATATATTGCGATCTAATTGCGGCATCAGTGGACGATGTAGATCACTCAGTCAACGAACGACGATATCTGACGATTGGATATTCTGCTCGCGGCCGGCTACTTGTTGTAGTCCATACTGATAGAGAGGCTGTAAGAATCATTAATGCCCGCCCAGCGACAGCCGGAGAGAGGAAACGTCATAAAACGTAAACGGCGAACTCCGTCGGATGGCATGCGGCCGGAATATACCTTTGACTACACGACAGCGGTCCGGGGAAAGTATTACAAACGGTTGTTGAAGGAAGGCGCCAATGTTGCGGTCGTGGAGCCCGATGTCGCAGAGGCCTTCAGAGATTCGGCGTCGGTCAACGCGACCCTCCGTTCGCTCCTAGAAGTGTCGGAGGCAACTCGTCGTCACCACTCGTCCAAAGCGAAGTTCACGCAAATATACTTCTGTGTGAACATGCCTGAGATGTGGAATCTCGAAGATGGGGGATCGGTCTTGATACGCACATGAAGGTCCTCTTCTCTAGCCATATCGGCATCGCCAGAAAATCATTCCTACCACCATTGCTGAACACCTCGTCTGTTGGCAACCTTGCGCAAGATGCCTCATGATGCAGGATAAGCCCTTATGCACATTTAAGGGGTCCGACCCCTTTATTTCTTCCGAACACGGAATGTGCGCTTGCAAAGCACCTCATCTCCGCTCGGTGTAGACTCTGATTAGTATGCATGAACTTAGTTCTTTGAAAGCATGCCAAGCCGACGCATGGACTCCTCAATGATGGGGCGAAAACCGGGTGGGCATGGCACCTCTCGTTTTATTCTTGATCGTCAGTTCGGTGCAAGCCGTGGACGCAGTTCGTTTAACTCCTTCACATGAGCAATCCAGCAGGTCTTCACGGCTCGTCCGTCTCGTTTCTTGACATCGTCTTGTACAAATTTAAGGGATCTGACCCCTTTACTTCTTCACGGAGAAGGTGCAATGCGAATTAAGGGAGTATTGCCACCTATGGCATCAAATTGGCCAAACAGAAGAATACTGAACAGAGGCTTGGAATCCTGCTGATCCTGCTTCACCTTACGGTGCTCCTAGGCTGTCATCCGAAGGCAATGGGTCCTCTCTTTCAGCCTACAATAGAAATCCCCCCCGAGCACTCGATAGTCTATCTGTACTATCCATCGTTTGGATGGAATGTTTTCCCTCGGGAAGTTTTGGTCGATGGGGTCAGCCTCAAAGTACTACATGGAGAGGAGTACTATCCGTATCTCACCGCTCCAGGCACGAAGACCTTCACATTGCAGCATGACGAATTGAAGCGCCGCATTGAGTTGAAACTTGAACAGAAGCGGACTTATTTCCTCAAGGTGGCTTATGTTCCACTTGCTTGGATGTTCACTGCAGGTGGGACATTAACTCTAGAGGAAGTTGCAGAATCTGTTGCTTTGGAGGAAATCAAAAGGTGTCGGCTCATGCATGAGCTAGATGAATCAGAAAGAAGATAGGTACACGAGGAACCTTCTGATACCATCAAGCTTGGGGCAAAGCCTTCGATTGCTTCGGAAGGTCGATTGGTACAATCGGTATACCTTTAAACTCCCTGCTCAAATTTAAGGGGTCCGACCCCTTTATTTCTTCCGGCGCCTCACCACCTTCATTTCTCGAGTTCTGAGGCCTTCTAAGGCCGCGCGTTGCGCGAGCACAGGAGACTAACGTGCCACACTTCTTTCCGAGCGCTCCTTCCAAGCTCCCTCGCTTCTCCAGAGAGGGTGGGCGGGACGATCCTCGACTGCGCGCGTCGAATGAGCACAGCCTTATCGTGCGCGTTCCGCGAGCAAGAGGACGACCCGCTCGCCCTCTTCCTCCTACTTCCACCCCTCCCCTCCCATCCCCCCTCCGAAGCCGCCGAAGTTCCCGCCGAACCCCCCTTGCCCGCTGCCCCAATATTCTCCCCGCCGCAGGCGCGCATAGGGATGGCGCAGGTCCGGACGGCTGAGCCACCAGAAAAACCAGAGCGACCCGCCGGCGGTAAAGAGCGTGAGCCAAAACCCGAGCCCGCGAGAATGCGCCCTCTTCTGTGGGCCGACGCGAATATCCTGCGAGATCGCCCCCAACCCGACGACCGTTCGATAGAGGCCTTCGCCGAAATGTCCGTTCTTGATGGCCGGATCCAAATTTTCACGCCCGATTTTTCCGACCACCTCTCCGCCCATCACGGGCAGCATCCGCCGTCCCATGGTCACGGCCGCCTGTCGCTCCTGCACGGACAGCAGCACCAGCACGCCATGCTCATCCTGGGCCGACCCGATGCCCCATTTTTGATAGAGGCCGATGGCGTAATCGTTGGCCGAGCCGTAGGGCGTCAACGAGGGCACGGTCACCACCACCATCTCTACTCCGGTCTTGCGTTCGAGATCCTGACAGACCGACCGGATACGCTCGCGCCACACCGCATCGATCACCCCCGCATGGTCGCTGACATACCCCAGCGGGTCATAGGCCGGCATCTTTTCCCGCGCCTGCCCGTCCGGCGTCGCCGCCGACAGGAGCAGGACACAGAGTGCCGCAACCGAGCATATCTTCATGGTCAGTCGGAGCTTCATCGTTCACCCACTGTCCCGTTCGGTCCGACCTTTGCCATCAATGCCTCGAGGTTCGCGGCATAGCGATCGAACAATCGCGGAACCTCCGCCGGACCTGGTGTAATGATCCCCCGCTTCAAATGGAGCACATCGGTGAATCCGGCAAGATCGATTCCCGCCATCGTCTGAATAGCTGACAAAAGCGCCTCGGACTGAAAGAGCGGCGGCTGACCGGCGAGCCGTTGCAATCCTCGTAAACAGGGCAATAGGGCCGTCAAGGACAGAGACAACAATAGGGCAATCGCCTCTTCCGTGGCGCCGCCCTCGATAAATCGCTGCCTCAACCGCATGAGATTTCCTTCAAGCCCCTGCCGGACTTGATAAGCGAGATGCGTCCGGTCGATGTGCAGGCCGATGAAGGGGTCCCGTCCCCAGAGCACCCGATGCTGTTCTTGAATTTCGAGATATTCGAGTGGAAACAGCGTGCCGGGCCTCGTGAGTTCGGCTTCCGTCAACAGGAGCGGTACCGTGAATTGTTCGCGGCTCCACCGTTTATGAGTCTTGGCATAACGTTTCAATCCCTCGCGGTCGTAACTGGACACCATTAAAAGCAGATTGATGTTGGACCTGCCCGGCAGAAACTCTCCTCGCACGGCGCTCCCGTAGAGCAAGATGCCTTCCAACTGTGAGCCGAGCAACGCAGTGGTCTCCTTGACATAGCGTTGCAGGAGCTGTTGAACCTCCGATGGGACATCGAGTGCGGTGGGTTGTGTCACAGGTGCCTCTCTCGCGATTGTGTTGACGCAATAGAAATCAATAGCCACACATGGAGCAACAAAAGCATTCCACAGGATACTCAGAATGTTCGTCCAGCAAGCCGCGGCGAATGAAGAGCCGACGCGTCATGTTCTTACCCGCCCACCCCCGCCTGCCGGGACAGGCTCCCTTTCCCATGGGCGTACGTTGAGGATCTGCGTGACGCAAGAACGCAGCTGGCGGACTTTTTCAGCATCCTGTCAGATGGGCGCGCGGATCGGGGAGAAATCCGGCAGCCATCACCCGATCCAACAGGGAGAAGGGCGGTTGGCTGCGCAAGCCCGCCGTGGTCGAGAGCACACGATAGCGCAGACGCGCATTCCGATCGAGCGTGCGAAACACCCGATCCCGTAACAAGGCCAGCAGCGGGTTCCCGGTATTCCAGAAAATGACCTGCTCATCCGCCAACCGTTGCAACATGGTCACCTGCGGGCGGCGAACGACTTCGTAGGCGCGAAGCGCCTGAGCCGACAGATCATTGTTCTTGAGCCAGCCAGGAATGAGATCAGCCACCACGAGCGCATCCACCATGGCCTGCATGCGTCCCTGGGAGGCATGGGGATTCATGGCATGGGCGGCGTCCCCGATGAGCAAGGCGCCATCCGTCACCCATCGATCCGTTTTGACGCGCCCCGTCGGCATGTAGCCGGTCTGTGACCAATCGGCCAGACCTTGCACGATGGCCTCCACGCCGGGATCGATCCGAACCCAGGCCTGTCGCAACGCCTCGATTCCGCGGGCCTTGACGGCTTCGTATGATCCGGCGGCAATCATAAAAAACAGATAGACCTTTTGTCCGGCGGCTGGAAATATTCCAAGGATCGTGCCTTTGCCGACCAGGTAGCGCGCCTCCTCAAGTTCCTGCGGCGCATCCAACATGGCAATGAGATACCCTTCCGAATACCGATGCACCTGCGTGGCAATGCCGAGACAGTCCCGGACTTTGGAGAAGGCTCCATCGGCGCCCACCACCAATCGGGCGGACACATCAACCGGCTCACCACGGCGTTCTGCCTGCAAGCCGGTCACCCGAGAACCGTCGAACCTGAGTCCGGTAAAGGTTGACTCGTACCAGAGTCCGTCGGGATTCTGCCGCTCCAACGCATCGAGAATGGCTCGGTGCGCCACGTTCGGCAACGTCACGACGGCGCGATTGTATGGAGCCGGCAGTTCGCCATAATCGACGGTGCAGAGCCGTTCACCGCCCGCCCGGCAAAAATTGAATCGCCGGATGGACTTGGTGGCCTGGGGCGGAAGTTTGTTCAAGAGCCCAAGCCGATCCAGCACCCGCTGTCCGTTGGGCTGCAAGATCTCTCCACGGAGTCCCTGCGGCGGCCCCGCGGCCCGCTCCAACAACAGCGAACGCACCCCCTGCTGGGCCAGCATCAACGCCAGCACGGCGCCTCCGCCGCCCGCGCCGACAATCGCCACATCGGTTTCGATCATTGCCCTGCCCATGCAACCGGTCCTACTCCGTCCAAGCCACAAATCGCGCGCGGTCGTTCCACATGGCCAAAAATTTCTGTCGCGCCTTGGCCGTGAGACGCGCATCGGTAATCACATCGAGCCGTTCGTCGTTGTAGCGATTGCCGCTCGTCGTATGGTTCGCGGAACCGGACGCGTTGATGACATCGTCGATCACGACCTGCTTCAAATGCATCAATCCATCATGCCGGTTGATCCTGACCGGCACGCCGGCGAGCCGCAGGGTGCTCACGGCGCTGCGCTGCTTTGGATCGTCCAATCGTTCGCGATCCGTAATGACGCGGACGTCCAGCCCTCGGCGTTTAGCCTCCGCCAGCGCTTTCACCGCCGAGGGCGCCGTCAGGGCATAGACGGACACATAGATGTACCGGCTCGCATGGGCATAGAGGCCGACGACCAGATCGATGGGCCGATCTTCGGGGGCATAGTACACATCAACGGTGGCGGATGAACAGACCGGAACCTGGCCCAGGCACACAAGGCCCACGATAATCCAGGCAATCAGGTAAAGGGAGGTCGGACGAGTCATGCGGGGACTAGCTGGCAGCAGAGGTTCGATGAGCGCATGTGAATTTCGATGAGTTACACATGAAATACGGATGGATTCCCGCAGGATGCTCAAAATGTTCGTCCAGCAAGGCCGCAGCGAATGAAGATCCGAGGCGTACCCTTGCGGTACGTTGAGGATCTGAATGATGCGAGAACGCCGCTGGCGGACATTTTCAACATCCTGCAGAGCGGATCACTCGACGTCGAACAACGTTCGAAAATGCTCGTCGGATTCCTCCCAGGCTCGGGGGGACGTGTTGGCCAACCACTCCCGCAAAAATCCCTTTTGCTCCGCCGTCAGCATCTGTTTGATTTGATGCGTGCGTCCTTGCAAGGGCTGGAGAAAGCCGGCACGCGTCCGGAAATCAAGGGTCGCGGTTCGCACGTAGAGGTTCGTATAGGTGGTCGGGCGGTCGTCTTCTCCTTCACCCTGCACCCAGACCGACAGGAATTTCTCCATCTGAAGCCCGGCGCTGTCCAACGCCGGTTCCGCATCGTGAAACAGTTCATTTTCCGACTCCTTCAGCGGAGCCGCCTCATGGGCGCGAAACAAAAAATTTTTCTTCCACATTCCCTACCCTCCAGACCGGCGCATACTGTAAGGTAGCCACAGTGAAAGTCAAGAAATCGGGAAGCGGCGGTGCGCGACGTTTCCGCAACGGCGGCAGCATCGGCCTAGGGGAGAGACGTTGCCTTGACAAAGCCAGAATGCGTTTGCTAACTTCTTGAAATTATTTAGCAGTTTGAGTGTCGGCCCTTAGGGCACAACAAGAATACTTTTCGCAGGACGCTCAAAATGGCCGTCCAGCAAGACCGCAGCGAGTGAAGACGCGAAGCGTACCCTTGCGGTACGTTGAGGGCCTGAACTAGCGAGAACGCCGCTGGCGGACATTTTCGGCATCCTGTCAGATTCTTACCTTCTCAGGAGCGGATATGCAGGTCACGATCAATGGCAAGTCCGAGGCGATCGCGGGAGGCAGCGTGCTGGATCTCTTGAAAGCCAAGAGCATCGAACCCCAAATGGTGGCGGTCGAAGTCAACGACACGATGCTTGAACGGACGCACCTCGAGACCACGCAACTGAAAGAGGGTGATCACGTGGAATTCCTTTTTTACATGGGCGGTGGCCGGTGACGCTCGCAGTCAATGCAGATATCACGCAGTTGATCGGCCGCACCCCGCTGGTCCGCCTCAACCGGCTGACCAAACCGGGCTTCGCGACCATCTATGCCAAGGTCGAATCATTCAATCCAGGGGGCAGCATCAAGGACCGCATTTGTTTGAACATGATCGACGAGGCCGAGCGGCAAGGCAAATTAAAGCCGGGAGGAACCATCGTCGAACCGACCAGCGGCAATACCGGAATCGGCCTGGCTCTGGTCGCGGCAGTGCGGGGTTACAAATTGATTCTGGTCATGCCCGAAAGCATGAGCATGGAACGAGCCAGCCTCCTCTCCTCGTATGGAGCGCAACTCGTGCTGACCGCGGCCTGGGAAGGCATGAAGGGCTCCATCAAGGAAGCGGAGAGCATCGTCGCGCAAAATCCGTCCTACTACATGCCCGACCAATTCTCCAATCCGGCCAATCCGGCCATGCACCGGAAAACGACCGGCCCGGAAATCGTGGAAGCGCTCGACGGCCGAATCGATGCGTTCGTCGCGGCTGTCGGCACCGGCGGCACGATCACAGGTTGCGGCGAAGTGATCAAAGAACGCAATCCGGCGGCTAAGATCGTCGCGGTTGAACCGGCCGGCTCGCCGGTGCTGTCAGGCGGTGATCCCGGTCCCCATAAGATTCAGGGAATCGGCGCCGGCTTCATCCCGCAGGTCTTGAATCGGACGTTGCTCGATCGCATCGTGACCGTGACCGACGATGAGGCCTATCAAACGGCGAAACTGCTCGCGAAGAAGGAAGGTTTGTTGGTCGGCATCTCGGCCGGGGCCAACGTGTTCGCCGCACAAAAAATAGCCGAAGAGCTTGGCCCAGGGAAAAATATCGTGACGATTCTCTGCGACACGGGCGAGCGTTACATCAGCATTGAGAAGTATTTCAACATCTGACCATTCCGAATGAGTGATCGAGGGGGATGCTCAAAATGGTCTCTCGGCAAGGCCGCAGGCGAGTGAAGGCCCGAGGCGTACCCCTTGGGGTACGTTGAGGGCGTGAACGATGCGAGATCGCTGCTGGTGACGGTTTTCAGCCTCCGTTGAAGATGGAATTTACAGAGACACAAATCAACCGCTACAGCCGCCACATCCTCCTCCCTGAAGTGGGTGGGAAGGGACAGAAGAAGATTATTCAGGCGAAGGTTCTCATCGTCGGCGCCGGGGGACTCGGCTCGCCGGCCGCGCTGTATCTGGCCGCCGCCGGTGTGGGAACCATCGGTCTCATAGATAGTGATGTCGTCGATCTCAGTAACCTGCAACGCCAGGTGATTCACCAGACTCCCGACGTGGGCCGCCCCAAGGTCTTGTCCGGCAAGGAAAAGATTCAGGCGCTCAATCCCGACGTCAACGTGGTGATGTTCGAAGAGCGCCTCACGGCAGGCAACGCGATGAAGATCCTCAGCGACTATGACGTGGTCATTGATGGCGTCGATAACTTTCCGACGAAGTTCCTCATCAACGATGCCTGCTTCTTCGCCGGCAAGCCGCTGGTGCACGGCGGGATTCTCCGATTCGACGGACGCGTCACGACCATCATCCCGAAGAAATCCGCCTGTTATCGATGCGTCTTCAAGAAGCCGCCGCCCGAGGGCCTCGTGGCCTCCTGTCAGGAAGCGGGCGTCATCGGCGTGCTGGCCGGAATCATCGGAACGATCCAGGCCACCGAAGCCCTCAAGCTGATTCTCGGCATCGGGCGCCCGCTGACCGATCGATTGCTGGATTTCGATGCGCGGCGCACCCTGTTCAGGGAAATCCGCATCAAACGGAATCCCGATTGTCCGCTCTGCGGCGAGCGGCCCACGATTACGGAATTGATCGAAGAAGGCGACGTCGGGCCGACCTGTGCGCTTCCGGGTCAACGTAACTTGTAGCGAAGGTGTCTCCATGGCGAAAATGAAAGCGCTCGTGTGCCGGGAATGCGGGAAAGAGTACCCAACCCAAGCGATCCACGTCTGTGAGATGTGTTTCGGCCCGCTCGAAGTGAAATACAATTACGAAGAGATCAAGGGCGCGATCTCCCGGAAGAAGATTGAGCAGGGCCCGAACAGCATGTGGCGCTATATCGACTTGCTGCCGGTGGAAAGCGACGCCATCATCGGACCCCATGCCGGGCTGACGCCTATGGTCCGGGCAAAAAATCTCGGGGCCTTTCTCGGCCTGGACGAGCTCTACATCAAGAATGATACGGTCAACCATCCGACCCTGTCGTTCAAGGATCGCGTCGTCTCCGTGGCCCTGACCCGCGCCCGAGAACTCGGATTTGAAACGGTAGCCTGCGCCTCGACCGGCAATCTGGCCAACTCTGTCGCGGCCCACGCGGCGGCTGCGGGGATGAAGTGTTATGTCTTCATTCCGGCCGACCTGGAAGCCGCGAAGGTCCTCGGTAATCTGATTTACAAGCCGAACGTGGTGGAGGTCGACGGGAACTACGACGACGTGAACCGGCTGTGCAGTGAAATCGCCGGCGAACATGGATGGGCCTTCGTGAACATCAACATTCGTCCCTACTATGCCGAGGGCTCGAAGACCCTGGCATTCGAAACCGTTGAACAACTCGGCTGGCGTACGCCGGATCAAGTCGTGATTCCCATGGCCTCGGGGTCTTTGCTGACGAAGATCTGGAAGGGATTGAACGAAATGCGCGCGTTGGGGTTGGTTGATCAGGTCCGCACCAAGATCAACGGAGCGCAGGCCGAAGGCTGCTCCCCCATTTCAACCGCCTTCAAGGCAGGCCGGGATTTCTTCAAGCCGGTCAAACCGAAGACGATCGCCAAATCCCTCGCGATCGGAAACCCGGCCGACGGGTACTATGCGCTCAAGGCGACCGGGGAGAGCAAAGGCGCGATGGATGCGGTGACGGACGAGGAAGTCGTCGAGGGCATCAAGCTCCTGGCCCAGACCGAAGGCATTTTTGCGGAAACCGCCGGCGGCGTAACCATCGGCGTCCTGCGCAAACTCGTAAAACAGGGCTCGATCAAAAAGAGCGACGTGACAGTCGCCTATATTACCGGCAACGGGCTCAAGACGCAGGAGGCCGTCGTGGACGCCGTGGGACGTCCCTACCGCATCCAGCCGAGCCTGGTCAGCTTTCAAAAGACATTCAAAATGGGAAAGAACGGTGGTGGTGACTCATGATTAAGGTTCGTATTCCGACTCCTTTGCGGCCCCTCACGAAGGGCCAGGGCGAAGTCGAATCCCTGGCAGCCAATATTACCGATATGATCGGGTCGCTCGACGCCGCCTATCCGGGGCTGAAGAACCGGCTCTGCGACGAAAATGGAGACTTGAGGCGTTTCGTCAATATTTACGTCAACGAGGAAGACATCCGCTTCCTCAGCGGGAAAGAGACCTCACTGAAAGACGGCGACGAAGTGTCGATCGTTCCCGCGATTGCCGGAGGATAGCCATGACCAGCCTGCGCTTTCATATTCGCTTTCCCGAGCCGAAGATCAAGGAGCCGATCATTTACCAGATCGGACATGAATTCAAAGTGGTTACGAACGTCCGCCGTGCCGATGTGCGGGAGACGACCGGATGGATGGATCTCGAACTAACCGGCGATACGGAGGAAATTGAACGCGCCATCGAAGGATTCCGGACAAAGGGTTGCGTGGTCGATCCCATTGAATTGAACGTGGTGGAGTAACGAACTCTTTACCCTTACGCCTAACGGACCAGATGGAATTCACCGACCAGCAGATTCAGCGGTATAGCCGGCACATCATTCTCAATGAAGTCGGCGGCAAGGGGCAGGTCAAACTCTCCAAAGCCAAGGTCATCCTGATCGGGGCAGGCGGCCTCGGGTCTCCCGCGGCATTGTACCTGGCAGCGGCCGGGATCGGCACGATCGGTCTGGTGGATGGAGATGTCGTAGACCTGTCGAACCTTCAACGTCAGATCCTGCATACCACCGACACGATCGGACATCCCAAGGTGGAATCCGGAAGGAAAATGCTGTCGGCGATCAATCCGGATATCACCATCAAGACCTATCAATTGAATGTCGATACGGACAATATTCTCGGGCTCCTCGCCGATTACGACATCGTGCTGGATGGATCAGACAATTTCACCACGAGATTTCTGGTGAACGATGCCTGCTTTTTTGCCAGGAAGACGCTCATTTCAGCGAGCATGTTCCGCTTCGAAGGACAACTGACGACCATCAAGCCGCATGCCGGGCATCCCTGCTATCGCTGTCTGTATCCTGAACCGCCTCCAGCCGGATTGGTCCCGAACTGTCAGGAGGCCGGCGTCCTGGGTGTTCTCGCCGGAACCATGGGCATCCTCCAAGCCTCGGAGGCCATCAAGGAAATCCTCGGTATCGGAGAAACGCTCGCGGACAAGCTCGTAATTTACGATGCGCTGGAAATGAAATTCCGCAAAGTGTCCCGCCCGAAAGATCCGCGTTGTCCTTTATGCAGCGCGACGCCGACGATTAAGGATTTGGGCGGGGATTACACAGTCGCCTGCACCATCTGAGATGGCCGATCTCACGATTCCTCAGCACATTCTGGATCAGATCGTCGCCCATGCGCGCGAGCTCGCGCCTTTCGAATGTTGCGGGCTGCTCGCGGGCACGAACAAGACCGTCACTCGCCTCTACCGCATCACCAACATCGTCGCCGTCGAAGGCGCGGAAAAACTCTCGACGTTCGATGACGACAAAGTCGCCCATCTGGAACGACTCTCGCCGGAAGAACGCGCGGAAATCGCCTTCGTGATGGATATGCAGGATTTTTCAGCGGCCAAGAAAGACATTCGCAAACAGGGCCTCGACCTGCAGGTCGTCTACCACTCCCATCCGAAAGATCCCGCCAGGCCTTCGCACACCGACATTAAGATCGCCACCGATTACGAAGAGATTTGGGAACGAATCAATCTGCCTGTGCCGGCTTATCTCCTTGTTTCTCTCATGTATGCTCCTGCCGCGGATATTCGCACCTATTGGATCACCGGCGGCCAGGTCCGGCCGGCCGACGTCCATATCATTTGACGACCTCACCGCACCGGCGATTCACTGCCTGGCCCTCTACCAATCGATCAGCAAGGATGGCATAATCCCGCCTGGCCTTCATCGAAGGGAGCGTTCGATGCGATTCATCCTGCCGATCATCGCACTCATCCTGTTCCTCGCCGGAATCACTGACCCCAGGGATGCCCAAGCAGACGAAAAAAGTTACTACAGTCCGATCATCAATGTGGACATGGACAACAGCCGGATTTTGATCTCAACGCTCGGGGCGGTCTTCTGGGTGGAGGTGCCGGAAGCCGGCCGTCCCCACATGGAGAAACTGCCGCAGTCCGGCTTGGTGGACATTGTGGTGGAAACGCGCGAGGGCCAACCGCCGCTGCTCAAAAGCTGGAAGATCAAATCCGGAGAATCCACCTGCCTGCACTTCGACGGGAAGACATGCAAATACGCGATCCCTCTGTACTGTCCACATAACCTCTCCCGGCGGTCGGTTGGCGGCGATGTAGCCGGGAGAATCCTAACGCACCTCGCCTAGTGAGTCGCGCCGGACCTCCTGCCGTCCCGCCACTGCTCAATCATTAGGTTGCTCGTCTGGGATCGTTAGATGTTTCCAGTGGTCGCATAGCGAACAGTCTCCCGTTGTGAGTCTCTTGTCATGCCATGGCAGACAGCGCACTCCTCAACAACTTTCCTGCAGAGACAAGTGTTTCCTCTATCCGCTCCGCATGAGCAATGGCAAAGGCGGAATGCTCATTTAAGAGAGCATCTCATGTATCATCGTCGCGGAAGTGGTTGGCGATATCGCTGCCAAGATGCGTGGCAGCGAACTGAATAGCAAAACTAAGCCCTTGAGCAACGATTAGATTTGCTTCTGCGCGAGTAGTTTTCCAACTGAGGTGCTCAATAGCATTGCGAGCGTTTCGGAGTGATTTAACAATCTTTGCGTCGGCGTCCTTGAGGGTTATGCCTCCAATCTGACTGAGTCTGTTGATCGCTTTCTCTACACCGACAGTCCTTGCGTCGAGTCTTGGAGATTTGTCCACATCCTCCCAGACAAGGGATGGATGAACGCGTTGAAGGCGCTCCTTGAGCAGCAGTTCAATCACGTGGGCAGTAACCACAATGGCGTGGTTAAGGCCGGAACCCTCGTTATTCACCCTTCCAGGCTAGCAATTCCACTGCTCGCTCAATCGAGTCAATGGCGTTCTGGATCAGGCTGAACTCGAAGTTCTTTGTGTCCATGTGACAGTTTGATTGCGGTCTAACGTCTGTGCTGACCGGCGCGTGCCATTTTTGCGCGCGTCCGAGTCGAGCGTGAGGTCAGTGGTCGCGAATGGTGCTCCACGTAGGCGTCGCAGCCACCGGATCATGCGCTGGTACTGGGTATGATGTTTCCGGGTCTCGAAAGATGAGGTCCTCCGGGCGAGGGAGAAAGTCAGGAATGACCTTGAGGTCCCCGAGAGGTTCGTCGGTGTACTTTATTTTCTCCCTCATAGATCCGCCTGCCTTTCCGCCAGTAGCCGGGTCAGAAAATCCGAATGACGCCATTGCGAAACGTACAACGAACGGTCAAGACTCCGACCAGGCCGAAACAGTAATGCCGCTTCTCGCTTGGGCCCTGAGACAGGTCCTCTGCAATCACGTGGCGTGGATCAGCAAAGGCAAACTGAGCCAGGTGACTTTACAGCCCGCCCCGCACCGTCAGAGTTATTGATTCATACCCCCATTCCTTGAAGCGGGCACATTGCCTGCCGATTCGCTTACATGGTCAACTCACTCATACAGCAGCTCGGCAAATGCCGCTGTCTTGACAGGAGGAACCATCGCCAAGGAGAAAGCGCCAAGGCGAGGTCGGTTTCAGCAGAGCGATGCTATGGAGCAGAGAAAGGAGGGTGGGCGATACCGAGCCCTACTATCTCAACAGAAAGTCACCGAGACGAATGGCAGGAGTAATCGCTGCGCCGGCTTTGGCGCATCACTCGCACGAACAACGCACCGCCTTCACTCCGAACTGCCCAGCATGTCATCGACCAGGGGCCGGTTGATGTCGGTGCACCCGATACAAATGCTATCGAATAGCGATTCGTGATCAGACACGAAGTTACGATCATCGACCAGTTTTTCGACGAAGACCTGTTCGTAGCAGGTATCGCACAACATCATCAGCCCGCGCGATACGGACACTGTTTTCCGGCCTGTACTTGACGGCATCACATACTCCCTTCTTTATCGTCATCCGATGTAAGCGATCGCTTTACACCGACCCCCTTTGCCTGGCAATCCAAAAGTCTTCGGTTTCCAAGTCGATTCCGCAGTCCGGACATTCGAATGGAGTGTCCGGAGAAGGAACCGTCAATTCATTCCTCAACACACGTCCCTGACAAACGTGGTAAAAACGGCCGCGCGCGTCTTCAGTATCCAACGGATCATGTTCATACACCAGCACCATATATCCCCCACCCTCTCTATTTCTAGATTTCCCGGTTGCCGCCCGCTTATGTTCTGAAAGCCGGTGTTATTGGAAGCCCGAGCGGCGTAACGATGTCGCAACTGACTAGCGTGCTGCTTAAAAGTCTGTCGTCGCCTTCACACACAGAGAAGGCGGCGAATCCGAGACAACTGTAAAGAACCTGCAGGATGCTCAAACAGGTCGTCCAGCAAGGCCGCAGCGAGCGAAGAGACAAATCGTACTCTGCGCCGTACGGTGAGTCTCTGAGCGATGCGAGAACGACGCTGGCGACCTGTTTCAGCATCCTGGCTAGATTTTGAACTGGGCCTCATATAGCCCGGCATAGACGCCGCTTCGCTTCATCAGTGCCTCGTGGTCCCCCTCTTCAACAATCGTCCCCTGCTCCATCACGATGATCCGATCGACATCGTGCAGTGTCGTCAGACGGTGCGCGATGATAAACGTCGTCCTTCCTTTGGTCAGATCGTTCAGCGCCTCGCGAATCTTGACCTCGGTTTCCGTATCGATATTCGAAGTCGCTTCATCGAAGATCACGATAGGCGGATCCTTCAGCAGCACCCGCGCGATTGAGACCCGTTGTTTCTGGCCCACCGACAACTTCACGCCTCGTTCGCCGATCCAACTATCGTATCCTTCCGGCAGGCGCATGATAAAGTCATGGGCGCGCGCCGCGCGTGATGCCGCCTCCACCCGCTCATGCCCCGCTGTCAGGTCGCTATACAGGATATTTTGCCGTACCGTGCCGTTGAACAAAAATGGCTCCTGCTGCACCAGGCCGATCTGACTTCTCAGGAACGCCACCGGCAGATCTCGCACGTCGTGCCCGTCCAGCAATAGCGCTCCGCTGCGCGCATCGTAAAACCGCATCAATAATTTGAGGAGCGACGTTTTTCCCGCTCCACTAGGCCCCACCAGCGCGATGCGTTCGCCAGGCTTCACCGTAAGGTTGATATCGGACAATACGATACCGTCCTGACGATACCCAAACACCACGTTCCGATATTCCACGGCGCCCTGCAGACGTTCGACGGGCCGGACCGCGCCGCGCCGTTCTTCCACTTCCGGTTTGATGTCGAGAATTTCAAAAACCCGCTCGCTGGCAGCAAGAGCATGTTGCAACATGTGATTGAGCGAATGGATCTCGTTGATCGGAGTATAAAACAGCCCCAGATAGGAGAGGAACATCACCAGTTGACCGAGCGTCAATTGGCCCGCCAGCACTTCTTTCGCCCCGTACCAGAGAATCAGCACCGTGCCGGTGCTGCCCACGAACACCATGCCAGGCCAATACCAGGACCACAGATACATGGCGCGCAGGCTGCTTTTGCTATAGGCCTGACTCAGCTTTTCGAACCGTTTCTCTTCGTGCTCATGCTGATTGAAACCGATGGTTTCTTTGATGCCGGACAAGGCATCTTGCAGGTAGGCATTGAGGTCGGCCACGCTCTTGCGCATGTCATAGTAATATCCGTGCACTCGCCTGGTAAACCATGCCGCGCACACAATCAGAACGGGAATCGGCACCAGCGACAGAAGCGCCAGCTTCCAGTTCAAAAAAAACAGCATGATCGTGATGCCGATCAAGGTCAGCGAAGCGGTCAGTAAGCCCTCCAGCCCATCCACGAAAATCCGTTCGACGTGCTCGGTATCGCTGGTCACGCGCGTCATGATTTCGCCGGTCGAACGATTTTCGAAATAACTCAGCGACAGGCGTTGCAACGCCCCGAATACCTGCATGCGCAACGAATGAACGGCCTTTTGTTCAAGCGTATTGTTGAACCGAACCCGCATCGAACTGGCCAGGTTCCTCAGCACATAGGACCCAAGTAGCGCCCCTATTACCCAGGAGAGCAATTCGGGACGCTGAGACTGAATTACGTCGTCGATCACGACCTTGATGAGGTAGGGCGGGACGAGTTCCAGCGCCGTGGCGATCCCCGCGCAGACGAAGGTCACCAACGCCAGCATCCGAAACGGTTTGAGGTAAGACAGAACGCGAAGAAGCGACTTCACGACGGCTCGGCGATTCGGAACGGATCAGATGGCATTGGCCGGCTCTTTCTGCCAGTACTGCTGAAACTCCTCCATTTGCGTCAGCGTGGAAAAGTCCGCCATGCGATCGAGGAATACTTTGCCGATGAGATGATCCAGTTCATGTTGGATGCAGACGGCATACAATCCGGAAGCTTCAAAATCCAGCGGTTTTGCATCACGATCCAGCCCCGTGACCCGTACGGTCGAAGGCCTGGTCACCTTGCCGCGCAGGCCATCGACGCTCAAACAACCTTCCCAGCCCTCAACCTGCTCCGGTCCGTAAAACAGGATGGTCGGATTGATGAGGATGGTTTGCGGAAACCCTCCTTCGCCGGGACAATCCATCACCACGAGTTGTTGCGAGTTCCCCACCTGGGGCGCAGCCAGCCCGATTCCCGGTTCGTCGTACATGGTTTCGAGCATGTCATCGATGAGCTGTTGGAACGCCGGCTTCCCGATGTCGTTCGGGCTTACAGACAAGGCCTTTTGCCGCAGAATAGGATTTCCTAGTTTGCTGATCTTCAGTATCGCCATGACGCACCCTTATATGTTTGCCTGCCCGATCGTCTCCGGCAGCACAATGGCTCTTCAGTGATCGACCTGGTCAATTACCTACCATGGCCCTTGGAACAACCGCAACCGACCCGCGGGCGGACAGCAGGGACTAGGACGCTCGCTTTCGTCCCTTGGGTTCCGGCAGCTCGAATGTGTCTTTGGATGCATTCCACCATTCGATCCATTCTTGAGCCCAAGTCTGCCGGTCTTGCTTATTGGAGGCATCCCAATCGTGGAATTCCGTCTCATGCCGCGTCAACATCCAAAGTGACTGTACGGCGGACATGGCGACATACCGTTCTTCATCGCCGACCATATCGATGAGCGGCTGGATAACGTCTTTATGGCGGACATAGCGGGCTTCGAACGCGGCCGACTTGCGAATGGCCGAATTGGGATCTTTAGCCATTACGTCGATGGCCGGCGGGGCTTGAAGCGGGTCGAGTCGCACGGCGACGCGGAGCGCATGTTCCCGAATACGTGGAAGCTCGCCGCTCTGCTTGGCGGTTTCAAGCAACGCCGGCACCGCCGCCGGGGACTTGATCATCGAGATGGTTTCAATGGCATTGTACCGGATCCGAGGACCGGGCATCACCAAGGCTTTGGTCACGACCGGCAGAACCGACTCGCCCAGGTGAACGAACTCGCCCATCGCCCAAAACTCCTGCTTTCCCTCCAGGAGCGGCAAAAGCGCTTCCGCCCGCTGCAATTCTTCCGGAGTCAGCGCCTTCGTATTCGGCGCCACCGACACGTCAGGCACGGGCTCCGCTTTGGGAGGCGCCTCATAGGGCATCTGCACCGGCCAAACCGTCGCAGCCGCCCACAAATCACCCCAGAACGCACCTACCGATCCAGACAGGAAGAGAACACCCGATAACAATAGCCGAAGCCGCCTTGCCGCCATCACATCACCTACCTCTCGAAAACATGGTCTTCATTGCGTGACTACATGGTCCCGCTCTTCTTCCAGCACAGGCTCGGTCCTCGTGCGCCGGTGAACGACTTCATAGAGCACCGGAAGCACGACGAGGATAAGCACCGCAGCGGTCAGCATCCCGCCCACTACCACCCGGGCAAGCGGTTTCTGAGCTTGCGATCCGATTCCGGTGGCTAAGGCTGCGGGCAGTAATCCGATGGCGGCGGCCAGGGTCGCCATGAGAATGGGGCGCATCTGGACATCCGCGCCTTTCAGGATCGCCTCCCGCAATTCGATGCCGCCCCGGCGGAAATCCTCTATACGAGAGATTAACAGGACTCCCCCGAGAATCGCTACTCCCAAGGTCGAAATGACCCCCACCGCCGCAGAGATGCTGAAATGCGTGCCTGTGAACAGCAGGGAAAAAATGCCTCCGATGAGCGCAAACGGCACGGTGGCCAGGACGAGCAGGGCATTCTTCAGTGAATTGAAGATCGTATAGAGCAGGAAAAGAATCATCACGAGGCTCACCGGCACGATCATCGTGAGCCGTTTCTGTTCTTCCGTCAGTTGATCATACTGGCCGGCCCATTCGAGTCGATACCGTTCCGGAAGCGTGACGGCCTTTGCCATTTTCGCCTGCGCCTCTTTTACCGTGCTTTCGAGATCGCGATCGCGGACACTGAACTTGATGGGGATGTACCGTTCGTTATTCTCCCGATAGATGATGAATGCGCCGGTCTGGGTCTTGATCGTCGCCACCTGTTTCAACGGAACCCGCGCGCCGTCCGGCGTGTTGACGAGGATATTGCCGATGGCTTCGGCATCCCGCCGGAACTCCGGCAAGAAGCGGACGACCAAGTCGAACAGGCGCTCTCCTTCGAACACCTGGGTGACCGCCTGGCCGCCCACCGCGGCTTGAACCACCGCGTTGACGTCCGACACCCGCAGTCCGTAGCGGGCACTGGCTTCCCGGTCCACCTGAATCAAAAGGTTTGGTTGCCCCACCAGCCGGAAGATCCCCAAATCCTTGACCCCCCGCACGCCTTTCATGACCGATTCGATTTCCCCCGCCTTCGCCTCCATCGTTTTCAAATCAGAGCCGAATAATTTGATCGAGTTCTCGCCCTTCACACCCGACATGGCTTCTTCGACATTGTCCTGGATCACCTGGGAAAAGTTGAAGATGACGCCGGGGATGGTCTTGAGGCGCGCTTCGATTTCTTCCACCAGCTGATCCTTGTTCAACCCGGACCGCCAATTTTTGTGCGGCTTGAGCTTCGCGAGAAACTCGGCGTTGAAAAAGCTGGTCGGGTCGGTCCCGTCGTCGGGTCTGCCCAGTTGAGAAACGATCGTGATGACTTCAGGCGAGCGCCGGAACATCTGCCGGATTTCTCCGGTCAATCGTGCGGCCTCGTCAAAGGAAATGTCGACCGGCATCGTGGCGCGTACCCATAGGTTGCCTTCTTCCAGAGCCGGCATGAATTCTCCACCGACGAACTGCATGGCGCCGAAGGCCAGGACCATGAGAAGCAACGATGCGCCGATCACCTTGATGTTGTTGTTCAAGGCCCATCGCAAGACCGGGAGATATATCCGCCGGATCATGCCGACGAACTTCGTATCCTCTTCCTTCATCACACCGGTCAGCAGGAGCGAGCAGAGGACCGGCGCGAGCGTGAATGCCATCAACAGAGCGCCGAGCAGCGCAAATCCATAGGTAATGGACATGGGCGCGAAAATCTTACCCGGCACGCCGGTCATCGTGAACAGCGGAATGAACGCGACCACGATGATAGCCGTGGAAAAGAAAATCGGCCGTCCCACCTGGCGGGCGGCGCGCAGGATCTGCTGCGGCACCGTGAGACCCAAACGGCGATCGTGCGCGAGGTGGAAGAAAATGCTTTCCACCATCACCAGCGTCGCATCCACGATGATGCCGAAATCGATGGCGCCGAGAGAAATCAGGTTGGCAGACTGTCCGATCAACACCATCATTGTGAACGTAAACAGCAGGGACATCGGAATCGTCAGCGCGACGATGATCGAGGCTCGGAAATGGCCGAGAAACACGAACAGGATGATGAACACGAGCACCATGCCGCTGATCAGAATATCGGTGACTGTTTCCACCGTGGTATGAATTAAGGCTGTCCGATCGTAAAAGGTCTTGATTTTCACCCCTTCCGGCAGCTTCCACTTGTTCAACTCGTCGACCTTTTCCCGCACCCGCTCAAGCACGGAGAGCGCCTTATAACCGCGCTGCAACAAAATCACCCCTTCAACCACATCGTCCCTGTCGTCGATCCCGACCTTGCCAAGCCGCACCCGGTGGCCCACGGACACCGTCCCCAATGTCTTGACGAAAATGGGGGTGCCTTCCTTCTCCGCCACCATGACATTCTCGATATCCTCCAGCCCGTTGATGAGTCCAAGCCCCCGGATGTTGTAGTTCTGCGCGCCGAGGGTCAGGTAGTTACCGCCGACGTTGGCATTGCTGTTCGTCAAGGCTTCCATGACCTGCGCGAGACTGACTTCGTAACTGATCAGTTTCCCGGGATCGACATCGACGTGATACTCCCTGGTCGTTCCCCCGAAGGCCGTCACATCGATGATTCCGGGTACCCGTCTGAACTCCCGCCGCACCTGCCAGTCTTGAATCGTTTTGAGATCGGTCAGGCTGGTCTTCCCGTCTCCCTCCAGCTGATACCGATAAATTTCCGCGATTGCCCACCAGGGCGACAGGGCCGGTTGCACATTTTGAGGGAGGCTGATCGTCGACAGGCGGTTGATGACTTCCTGCCGGTCGAAGAAATACTCAGTTCCGAAATCGAAGTAAATTTTGATGTCGCTCAACCCGAAAATCGACAGGGACCGGATGTCGGTGAGACCAGGAGCGCCGTTCAAGGCCACTTCGATGGGAATCGTGATCTGCCGCTCGATCTCTTCGGCCGACCAGCCGGGAAACTGCGTGATCACCTCGACCATGGGAGGTGAGGGGTCCGGATAGGCCACGATGTCGAGCTGTTGGAAGGCGTAGAGTCCCCCGAACAGAAGACTGACTCCGAGGGCACAGACGAGGAAACGCTGTACGAGGGAGAGTTCGACGATTCGAACGATCATCGTGCAGATGACCTATGCCGGTTGTGAAAACAGGCGTTTACCGGCCGGGGCATGTTCTCATCCTTTCACCTCTTGCCCCTTGATGAGAACCACCCCCTTGGTCACGATTCGCTGACCGGCTGTCAAACCCTCGAGAATGCGGACCTGATCGCTCGAAACGTTGGAGACCCTTACCTCGCGCCTCGCATAGTGACTGGCGGCTTCCACCACGTACACGAAATGTTTTCCGTCGATTTCGACGACCGCTTCCTTGGGAATCGTCAAGAACGGCTTCGTGTCACCGATATCCAGTTTGAGTCGCGCGAACATTTCCGGTTTCAAATGCTGTTCCCGATTGTCCACCCAGGCCCGGACCTTGATCGTGCGGGTGCTCGGATCGACGACATCCCCGATCGATGCCACCACGGATGCAAAATCCGTCTGCGGATAGGCCTCCACATTGATGCGTCCCACCTGACTGACCTTGACCAGCGCCAAATCCCGCTCATAGACATCGGCCACCACCTGTAATCGGTCCAAATCGGCCACTGTGAACAATAGCTGGCCGGCGTCGTTTCCGACGGATTGTCCCGGCGTCACAGTCCGCTCGACCACCGTGCCGGTCAAGGGACTCTTCATCTCGAATCGCGAAGTGATGCGCTGTTGCGCCAAGGGCTTCTCTAATTCGGTCGCAGCGATCCGTAGAGAAAGCAATCGTTCCTTCGCCCTCCGGAATTCAGCGCGCGCCTTGATTAAATCGTTTTCGGCCAGTTTGAGATCTTTCAGGGCCAACGCTTTGGTGGCATACAACTCCTTGGCAAGCTCCTGCGCCCGCGTGGAATATTCGAGCTCCGACGCTTCCTTCACGAATTCCGAATAGGCCGCCGTAATATCAGGACTATCGATGACGAGGAGCGTTGAGCCCGCCTCCACCCGGTCGCCCAGGCGCGCCCGCACTTCCACCACGCGCCCTTGGAGGGGAGAAGAGATCTTCGAGTACCGGTCTTCGCCATAGGCGATCTTGCCGACGAGCACCAATTCAGGCTGCACCGGCTTGAAATCCACCACCGATGTTTCAACTTGGGCAGCGGCTTGAGCTCCCGACTCGGACAGGACGTTTGTGGAGGAGGTCGCGGCCGGTGAGGAGTTCGGCTCCTGCGTTTGACTGCAGGCCGGAAGCGCCAGGATTCCGACAAGCAGTACGAGGAATATGGCTGGCTTCATGAGGCGATCTCCTGCCCGACCGAACTTTCCAGTTGAAACAAATTGTGCTGATAGGAGAAGAGCGCTTCGATGAAGTTCTGTTGAATCGTACGGGAGGTGCGGGCGGCATCGAGGAGATCCAGAATGGTGGCGCCGCCGCGTTCATAGGCCCGCTCGACGATCGTGAAGGTCGAGCGGGCATCGTCCAGCACGCCGGCCAAGTAGGCCTCCACCAGTCGGCGGCTCTGGAGCAGGTTCCGATACGCCACCTCCACCTGGTTTTCCACTTGGTTCACCGTCCGGTCGAGATCCGCCTGGGCCGATTGCAGGCCGACTTCAGCCTGAACGATCCCGCCCTGATTTCGATCGAACAGCGGCAAGGGCACGCCGAGGGTCAATATTCCCGTTTGCGGATTGTCGGGACCTCGAGGACCTTGCACCGCATATCCGGCGCCGATGGTCACGTCGGGATACCGATAGGCCTTGGCCAGCTTCAAGTCGGCTTCGCGTTGCGACAGGGTCGCTCGCCTGCCCCGGATGTCCGGGCGGACTTCCAAGGCCACTGACCTGAGTTTCCCCATGTCCGGATCTACACGCCGATAGTCCATTTCCGTCGTGAGCTCCAGTTTCGTGGCGGGAGACAACCGAAGAAGCTGGCGCAGGTCGGCTCTGGCCGACTCACCTTCCTGAATGGCCTCGATCACTTGCGATTGAAAGTCGACGACTTGAAGCCTGATCCGGATCAGATCGACCTCGGCGATGTAGCCCTTTTTAAAGCGGATGGTATTGACGTCCAGGATCCGCGCAAACCGATCCCGATTCTCCTCCGCCAAGGCCAGTCGCCGTTGCGCCACGAGCACACGATAGTAGGCATCC
>JAJFBJ010000035.1 GCA_020697375.1 Nitrospira sp.
GACGGCTGCCCTCGATAAAGGCCGGACCGGCACGCCGGCCGTCCTCCAAGCGGTAGAATCCCGCTGCGAAGAGAGCCGACGGCAGGCCTGCAAGTCCGAATTGAAATGCGAAACTGCTCAGCCGAGCGGCATCGAGAACCCAAAAAATTCCCAGGATGGACAGAACGGCAATGGCGCTGCTGCTGAGACTGCTGAGCACGATCGCCCGCGCACAGGTCTGCCGCACCAATCCGATACTCCCGATACCCAGCCATAACAGCCCCCAGACCAGCATGAGGCTGAATCCACCGACCAGCAGGCCCGCTCCAAAGGAAACTACAGCGTCAACCATGACTCCCCACTTCCTTTCACTATCGAGATGATTCGACTCTGAATTACTGTTCACGGGCAAGCTTCAGAAAGACCTCTTCCAGATCTGCCTGCCCGAACCGGGTGACGATGTCCTGTGCCGTGCCTTCCGCCACGATCCTGCCCCGTTGAAGAAAGATAATCCGGTCGGACATCGCCTCCATCTCCCGCATGTTGTGCGACGTATAGAGAATGCTGAGCCCGCTGGCCCGCCGTTCTTCCAACAGCAGCGCACGGATTTTGTGAGCGATGTCCGGATCCAGGCTGGCGGTCGGTTCATCCAGGAACAACACTTTGGGTTCGGTGAGAAACGCCTTTGCCAATGTCAGCCGCGTCATTTGTCCCGACGACAGCTTGCGAGTAATCTTATGGCGCCACTCTTCCATCTCCAATTTTTTCACCATGTCATCGATTCGGCGGGCAATATCGGACAACCCATACAACCGGCCGACGACGGTGAGATTTTCCTCCACCGTCAGGGCGTAGGGCATGGCAATGTAGGTAGACGAAAAATTCACCTGCTGGAGAATCGCCTCCCGATGTTGCTGTAAATCGAGCCCGAACATACGGATCGAGCCGGAAGTCGGCGTGACCAGTCCCAGCATCATCTGGAACGTGGTCGTCTTCCCGGCGCCGTTTGGTCCCAGCAAACCAAGGATCTCTCCGCGGCGGATATCGAAGGAAATCCTGTCCACAGCCGTGAACTCACCGAAGCGTTTGGTCAGATTGCGGACTTCGACCACCGCGGAAGACATGCGACATTTTCCCGTGGATTAAAACGACAAGAACTCAGTGAGCTTCTCAGGCAGATGGCACGTTTCGCACTTTCGGCTCAACACCTTGCCGTCGTATTGGGTTTTATTATCATGGCAGCGATAACAATCCGCCAGCGCCCGCTTGTGCAGCTCGGAGCCCTCAGGATGGTCCGGTTCCCACGCCCTGCTATCGTCCGACACATGGCCGCGCGGAATCACGATGGGGTAACCCTTGATCGGACGTTCATGGACCACCGCCGCATGACAGGTCGTACAACCCTCTCCCTGCCCGCGTTTGCCGAACGCTTCCATATGTTTGCGATGGCTCATGATCAATCCCACGTCTTTGACAGGCGCGGGCAGGTCCCGAACGGCGATTTCCGACACTCGCAGAATATTTCGATGGCAACCGAGACAAACAGCGGAATCCACCTGCGATTGCAAATTATGGGGCTCCGTCGGAGTGCCGAAGAGCGTGATGGCCACATCTCTGGTCCCATGCCAGGCCTTGTCGTGCAACCAGCCGGCAATGCCCGGCCTGACGTGGCAAGCCACGCACTCCACTTCCTTATGTGAGGATTGCAGCCAGCTCTCATAGGACGGCTGGATGGTATGGCAGCTGGCGCAGAACTTCGGATGGTTGGTGAGCGGAACCGCAACTCCTCCCAACGCCACTGCGCCGGCCACGATTGCTCCGACCACAATGGCTGGAACCCTACGCATCGTCCCGTTGGGATTTCGGAAAATGCCGGATGATCAAGGCCGCTACGGCGGGCACATCATCGGGATCAACGAGCGGCACCGACGTCTCGACCGGCTTGTTGGACACGACGGCCAAGAGTCCGTCCTGCGAGACGGGTGCTTCGCCGATGTGGTCGCGTACCACCACGATCTTGGGATAGCCCTCGCTGCGCCAGCCTTCGGCAAGAATCAAATCGTAGGAAGAATCCAGGTAATGCTCACGTACTTCTTCGACGTTCATATGATCCGACACGTCGGCGAACATCGCCAAGCTGCTTTTCGAGATGATGACGACCGTGCTGGCTCCAGCTTGCTTGTGCCGCCAGCTGTCCTTCCCTTCGGTATCCAAATCGAAACCATGGCCGGCGTGTTTGACGGTCGCCACCTTGTACCCGGCCCGTACCAGTTCAGGGATCACCCGTTCGATCAGCGTCGTCTTACCGCTGTTCGATCGTCCGACGAAACACAGAATGGGGACGGTCATGTGGAAAGTTCCTTTCGCCGTTCAACAGCAGGAGTGACGATGGCCTGTTGACGCAAGCGGGGTCGCCTGTTCCATCCACGCCGAACCACTCAGAAGTTGCACCGTCACCGAATCGCCGGTATTCACGTGCTCTACCTCGACAGGTATATCGATCAGACAATTGGCCTTCACCATGGAGGTCAGAATGCCTGATCCTTGATCGCCGGTCGTCCGCACCTTGAATACGCCGTTCTCCCGCCACAAGACCCCCCGAAGAAAATGACGGCGATCCGTTCGTTTTGAAAACTTCTCCTGTAAGGCGGCTTCGATCAAGGGCCGCGCATAATTGCGGCAGCCGGCCAACTTCAGCATGGCGGGCCGGACGAGTTGTTCGAAGGTCACCATCGAGGAGACGGGATTCCCCGGTAACCCGAACGCCAACTTTCCCTGAATTTTTCCAAAGGCAAGCGGTTGCCCGGGCCGAATGGCAAGTTTCCAAAAATTCATGTCGGCGCCCAAGTCGCGGAACACCGCTTTCGTGAAATCATAGTCGCCCATCGAGACTCCGCCCGATAACACGAGGATGTCGGCATTCAACCCCTGTGAGATTTTCTCTTTGAGGGCGTCGGGAGTGTCGCGCGCAATTCCCAGCAGAATCGGAACTCCCCCTGCCTCCTGCACTGCCGCAGCGATTCCATAGCTGTTCGAATTGATGATCTTCTCTTCGCTGAAGCGCTCGTCGAGGTCGGCGAGCTCGTCGCCGGTCGATAGGATAGCGACTCGCGGACGTTGATACACCAGCACAAAGGATTTCGCCAGAATCGCCAGCATCCCTGCTTCGCCGGAACGGATCTGCGTCCCCTTGGGAATGATGCAGTCGCCTTTCTTGACGTCCTCCCCCCGCGGTCGGATATTCGACCCGCGAGACTCGGGCTTGAACACCAGCACCGAATCTGGAGTGTGCTCGGTTTCTTCAACTTTGATGATGGTATCCGCCCCGGTGGGAATCGGGGCACCGGTCATGATCCGAATCGCCTGTCCAGGCCCGACCGACTTGGTCGGCATTTTACCCGCCGGCACATCTTCGACTATCGCCAGTGTGACCGGCTTGGAGATCGCATGTTCCGCCTTGATATCCTCCGCCCGCACCGCAAACCCGTCCATCGCGGAGTTGTCCCACGGCGGATTGTCGCGTTCCGCCACGACATCCTCGCCAAGGACGCGGCCAAGGGTATCCAAAATCGAAACCTTTTCCAGGCCCAGCGGAGATGCGGCGTCCAGCACAATGCGCTGAGCCTCGTGGAGAGGGGTCAAACCGGCTGTCGCATCAGGAGCTTTCACGAATCATACTCCGATCAATGTTGCTGACGTGGAGCCATCTTCACCAGCGATCCGCTCTTCTTGCAGAACGCCTCGACCTGGTTGGCGATGTCATGATAGGACTGGGCTGTCGCCGAATCGGAATTGAAAAGGGCGAACGGCTCTCCGGCATCACTTTGTGTCACGACATCGGGATCCAGTGGAATCCGGCCAAGGAACGGAACGCCCATATCCGAGGCCGATGCCTCCCCGCCTCCTCTACGAAAAACATCCACTTGTTTGTGACAATGGGGGCATTCCAGTCCGCTCATGTTTTCGACAATCCCGATGATGGGCACCTCGCTGTCTTTGCAGAAAGTGACGGATTTACGAGAGTCGAGCAGGGCCACTTCTTGAGGTGTCGTGATGATCACGGCCCCGCTGACGTTTCCCAGAAGATCAATGGTCGTGACCGACTCGTTCCCGGTCCCGGGAGGAAGATCGATCAGGAGGAAATTCAGATCCTGCCATTCCACCCCGCCCAGCAATTGGTTGATGAACTCATACTTGTACGCGTCCCGCCAGATGATCGGGTCATCGGAATTCTGCAGCAGGAAGGACATCGAGGCGATCTTCATATTGTAGGCCTGGAACGGGATGATTCCGCCCGAGGTGCTGATCTTGAGTTTTTGCCCCTCCGCCCCAACCATCTTCGGGATATTGGGACCATGGATGTCCATGTCGCAAATTCCGACATGCCAGCCCTTGAGCGCGAGGCTCACCGCTAGGTTGGTAGTGCAGGTGCTCTTGCCCACTCCGCCTTTATTGCTCATGACCAGCACTTTATATTCGATCCGTTCCATGCGCTTGGCGACGAGCCAGCGGCTATGGCCTTCCTTGTCCTTTTGACAGGTTTCATTTTCGTCGCAAATGGCGCAGGCCCACATGTAGGTACAGGCATCTCCGCCGCTGCTGGAACCGGGTTGTGAAATGACATTTAACTCACGTGGCATCCTAGACTCCTCATATGGCATGAATCGTGGTGCGTGAGACGAAAGAACACGTTTGCCGTCCCGCAAGATGCTGTATTCTATTACCCTCGACGACCGCCCATCGGTACACCGACATACTCTCCATCACCACCGCCGGACGGGACAGAAGGTCCTGCTTTGCCGCCGCCGGTTCCCGCAGAAGCCACGGCCGGCACGAGCGTCTCTTCGGGAACCGCACGTTTCTTTTTGTTGAAGATCCCTGCGCTCACGATTCCGACTTCATAAAAAACATACATGGGCAACGCCATCAAACATTGATTGAAGGGGTCCGGAGTCGGCGTCAGAATGGCGGCGAACACAAAGGATGCGAGAAAGGCCCACTTGCGATACCGTTTCAGCAGCGGGGCATCCACCCACCCGAGCTTGGCCAGCAGGGTGATCGCCAACGGCACTTCAAAGATGAGGCCGAATACCAGCAGAAACCACAAAGCGAATCCGACATACTGCGCAATCGACAATTGCGGAATGAATCCCGCGTTCACGCCGTACGAAATTAAAAAGTTGAGCGCAAAGGGCAGCACAAAGAAGAACGAGAACAACAAACCGAGATAGAAAGCCAGGGTACTCAAAATCACGAAGGGGCCGACGAACTTCCGTTCTTGAGCATGCAGCCCCGGTACCACAAAGTGCCAGAACTCCACCAGAATATAAGGAGTTCCCAGGACGAGGGCAAAGAGTCCCGCCACTTTTACGTTCTGCCACAAGGCTTCGGCAGGCGCGAGAAACACGAAGGGAACGGTCGGAAGATCCGTCGGAATCCAGGCAAGTGATCCGGGCACGAACATGTTCTGCAACGGAACCCGGATCCACTTCACCAGCGTATCGGCATAAAAGAACGTGCCGACAAAGATCACAGCCGTCACGATGACGGCTCGCGTCAGCCGGACCTGGAGCTCCACCAGGTGCTCCATGACCGGCATTTTCTTATCTTCGAGCGGCTTGAAGATCGTGTCTTGCAGCCACTCTTGAAACTTAAACCCGTCAGCCATGAATATCCACGAAGCCGGTCAATTGATAAGTTGGCAATGTGGTCATTGGTGTCTTTCCTGAACTCCGCCGCTCATGCAATGAATCGCTGGATCACCAATGTCTTACTTCGGGTTGACGGCGACGAACAAATTATTCCCTTGCCGGCTCAACAAGAGCACCACCATTTCATCCTTTTTCACCTTGGCCGACGCTTTTTGATAGTCCTCCAGATTCTTGATCACCTCGTGATTGAGCTCCTGGATCACGTCGCCACGTTGAAGTCCCGCTGACTCGGCGGCGCTGCCCGCCTCAACGGAACTGACGACCACTCCGCTGGTCTTGGAGGGAATATTCAACTGGCTCTGCATGGCCGCATCGAGCATCTGCACCCGCAATGAAGCCAGAACATTGTCGGGGGGCTTCACTGTCTCAGTCGGAGCGCTGGCCGGGCCGGGCTCGCGCTTGGCAAGCATTTCGTCGGAAGGCCGTTCAGCGACCTTGACCTTCAAAACCTGCTCCTTCCCATCGCGCAAGATCTTAATGTCGGCATCCTTCCCGACAGCAGTCCGAGCGACCAGGTTCCGCAGCTGGCTGACGCTCTGTACCTCTTTGCCGTTGAACGCCACTACCACATCGCCGCGTCGCATCCCCGCCGAATGAGACGGGCCGCTCTCGTTCACATCGCTGATCAACACCCCTTTGCGTTGCTCGGGTAGTTTGAAGGACTTGGCCAGGGCCGGGGTAATTTCTTGAATCGCCACCCCCATCCAGCCACGCACCACTTTGCCGGTCTTGGTCAAGCTCTCGACGATGTCAGCGGCAATGCTGCTCGGAATTGCGAAACCGATTCCTTCGGACCCGCCGGTGCGGGAGAAAATGGCCGTATTGATTCCGATGAGCTTGCCCTGCATATTGACCAGAGGGCCGCCCGAATTGCCGGGATTGATGGCGGCATCGGTTTGGATGAAGTCTTCATAATCGGCAATGCCCACGTTTCCTCGTCCCAAGGCGCTGATGATACCCAGGGTCACGGTCGAACTGAGTCCGAATGGACTTCCTATCGCCAACACCAGGTCACCGACCTGTAACTCATCGTAATCCGCCCATTTGAGGGCACTGAGATCTTTCGCTTCAATCTTGATGATTGCCAAATCGGTCTTGGGATCCGTTCCGATGACTTTCGCCGGAAATTCACGACGATCGGACAAGGTCACCGTAATTTGAGTCGCACCCTCGACCACGTGATTATTGGTCACGATGTACCCGTTGGAATCGAGGATCACGCCGGATCCGGCGCTTTGATCAGGACGATGGGGACCGCCTGGAGGGCCGGGAGGGCCTGGGGGTGCGCCAGGAGGGCCCGGTGGCTCCATGCCAGGAGGCTCTTCACCCGAAGGTGGTCCACCGAACGGTCCTGGAGGAAGCTGGCGACGACCTTCGCGACGGCTTTCCCCACCCCCGGTCACCGCAATATTGACGACCGCCGGCGTAACCGCCTTGACGATCTCCGAGAATCCCTGCGCAAATGCCACGGGTACACCTGCCGCTTCGGCCTGGTACCCGGTTTGCAATCCGCCGGCTAGGAATGTGGCAGCAACCATTGTGATCGCTGCCAATACGGACAGCACTTTACTGCGCTGATGTGGATACACCATGTGTACTCCTCCGGATGCCTGAAAATGGGAGAACGGACTCTTCGTCGATGTAGAACGAATCATTCTACACTATTCGCAGAATCCCCTTCAAAGAGGAAAAGCAGGAGCCGACAAAATTACCTCGTCATGCTCTTTGGAAACCGCGTGGCACCGAATAGGATATTCATGGCTTCGTCTGCAATGCCATTTCAAGATCCCGCTGGTCCACCCACGCTCGCTGTAGATTCCCGGCCAGCCGCTTGGCAGCCTGGTCCATCGAGACAACACGAAGCGTCAAAGGAGCACCTTGATATGTGGGCGGCCAAATACGCCGCTCGGGGTCCTGCGGCCGCAGATAAATGACCGGATACCACTGAGAAATCCCGGGAGCCGTGGGACTATCGAGCGTGGCCCAGGCTCGCCCCTCTGCGTGGAGGAGCAGCTCCCCCGTTCGTCCATCGACCAGAGCCGCTTCTGCCAAAGACCAGTTATCGCGCCGGAACCCAGGCTGTCGATGGGTCGTCCATCCAAGAAATAACGAAACTGGATATTCCTGTTCCGTGCTTGAAAGAACGACGATCAAAAGATAGTCCGTTCCCTGCTGCCTCGCGACTTCAATCCAGTTCGGAGGCGCCATGCCTGCCGGAAGCTGCCCCAGATTGACCACCCGCTCGATGAGGATAGGAAAGCCATGGTTGATCCGCTCTCGGAGAGTCTCGACGAGCCGCTCTTGAGCTTGATCGGGAAGACTTGGCGCAGCCTCCGGAGCCGAGGTATCACCCAAGACGACTAGAGCCGTTCGAACAGGACGCGGTGCAGGAAGCGGTTGACTTGCCGATTCCGGGAATGACGGGATGACTACATAGTGGCTCAAGCGGCTGGGTGGAGACAGGGCGGCACAACCAGTCAGCAACAGCAATACAAGAAACGCCAGGGGCGATCGTCTCTTCCACCGCATCTCAAGCCTCCTTCTCACTCATACCTTCACCCGTGTAGGCGAATAGGGTGTGGAGAGCCATACCCTATCGATACGATCGCGCCCTATCGTCGCCTCTGTCAAGAGGCAGCAGCCACGGCTTGCAATTCACTCCACGCTCGGATACCGTTGTGCGCGTCAGTCACCGGCATGACCTATCGGCATGGTCCTACTCGCCATGAGCTGTCTCAATGTGACTATGTGCTCGACTCAGACACCCTACCTGTCAATCATCATTCCTGCCTACAACGAGGCTCATCGCCTGCCTTCTTATTTAGAATGCATACTGGCCTATCTGAACCGGCGTTCCCTGTCGTATGAGGTTATCGTCGTAGACGACGGCAGCCAAGACCGGACCGCGCAAGCCGTCGAACTGGTGGCGCAACGATTTCTTCATGTGCGGCTCATTCGATTGACCTGCAATGTGGGAAAAGGAGCGGCCGTTCGCCGCGGGATGCAGGCGGCGCAGGGAACAGTGCAATTGTTTACGGATGCGGATGGGGCGACACCGATCGAAGAATTTGCGCGTCTGGAATCAGCGCTGGCGGAGGGTGCCGATCTCGCCATCGGATCGCGGGGGCTGGCTTCTCAAGATCCCGGCTACAGCGTTCAAGCGCGATGGCACCGAAGCGCTCTTGGAACGATCTTCAATAGCCTGGTGCGACGTCTTGGAATTCGACAGATCACCGATACGCAATGCGGCTTCAAACTGTTCCGCCGGTCCGTGGCTCAGGACCTCTTTTCGGTCTCCTGCGTCGACGGTTATGCCCTCGATCTCGAACTGCTCTATATCGCCCGCCGACGCGGCTATCAAATCGCTGAAGTTCCAGTCAATTGGTGTGATCAGCCCGGATCAAAAGTTCGTCCATTGCGGGACGGATTCGTGATGTTGCGCGAACTGCTGGCCATCCGGGAACGGGAAACAAGGGGGCTGTATAGACCTCGCAGCAGGACGACAACCGGCAGGATGGAGTCCTCTTTTGCCGCGATCGAACCTTCACATTTCTAGTACCTGCCGAACAAGTGTTTCCCACGGAGGTAGGTTGAGGGGTCGAACGAGGCGAGAACAAGGCCGGCCGACTTTGTGTGAGCAGCCTGCTTACAACTCTCTTTGCCCGGCTCGCCGCCGCAGGATCACTACCTTGGCATCGGCATACAGGGTCTTCCATGCATGATGCGCTTCAAGCGCCAGCGCCAGCGCACTGCCTCGTTCAATCACCGCCCAGTCGATCCCATAACGATCCAGCACCACCAGCGCCGGCGAGTCCACTCGATTCAGTTCTACATAGTCCTGAAAGATGCGCCGATCTCCGATCCGCCAGGCCGGCATCCGACCGTCGATGAACACTTTCTCATCGGGCAGCTGCCACAGGAGAAACCCGCCGAAACCATAGTCGTTGTAAAGCCTGGTTCCAACTTCTTCACGATGATTGCGGATCCACCGCACGGCTTCGATCGGATATTCAGTCTGTTCGAAATAGTCCTCGGGTCCGGTTCCTGACCGCCACACATGAACCACGTGATCAGTACCCAATGAATAGAGGACACTTGCCGCTATGGCAGTCACCACGAGAAGACACGCGCCGGCATAGCTCCTCAAAGCCGGGACCCATCGGAACAACGACAGGGCAGCCGCCGCGAGCAACTCTGCCATCAGCGACAGGCTGACAATGAGAAACAGGGTGACATTGCGCCAGTGCAGCAGCGACAGCACCAGCACGATCAGGAGCATGACCCAACGCACCGGCTCCACTCGTCGATACCATCCGGCCGTGAGGCACGCGAGCGCGACGAGGTAGAATGCATAGGCCCTGCCGGCCCAGCCCTGGAAAGACACCGGCTGCCATTCCCGCAAGGTTTGGATCATGAATCGGTCCGTCAGGGACTCGTAAATTTCGACATAGAGTCCCCATCCGTATGGATTCAACAACGTCGCGGCCAAAGCGAACAGGAGCGCGAGCGCGCCGCGACGAAGCTCCTTCCCCCTCAACACCGGTTCGTCCAGCGCCGCGGCAAATTCCGGCCATCGATCGAGACACATCCTCATCACAAACGACAGGAGCAGCATCAGGCCGAATAGAAAGAGACCCGCGGTGAATCCTCCATGCAGGTTGGCCCATAACAGGAAGATTGGCGGAAGTATCCATATCCATTGCCCGTGACCCTGCTGAATATGGTTCCACACCCGGAAGAAAACCGCCACGCCAAGGAGACTGACCAGTTGAGTGCGGGCGCCGAGAAACGGTAACGCCACCCACAGGCTGATAACCATGGCCGCCAGCCGGTAGGTCCGGTGCACCGACGCCGGCGCCGACGCAATCCACCAGGCCAGACCCGTTACACATCCAAATAACAGAATGATTCCTAACCCGGCAAAAGACCCCAGCGAACGATAGACCAAAGCCAACAACCCGTCGGTCAACCAGGCATGCTCAACCCAATGCCAATCCGGCATCGTATGGGAATAGGGATCGGTTTCCGGAAGCTTCCATCCCTGAGCGATCAAATCCAGCCCGGCACGTAGATGCCATCCCAGGTCAGGTTCAACGAGCGGCTGAAGCGTCAGGTTCAGAATGAAGCCGAGCAGACAGACATCAAGCGTGACACCGATAATGTTCTGAGAAAGGGACTGTGAGAACCGTAGAGAAGCAGCATTCATGGGTCTGGGTGAGACAGGTGTGATGGTCGTCCCATCAGCAAATTGCCGAGGACCAGCCAATCCACCTGGGTCCGCAGAAAACATCGCACCGCGTCGTCGGGACTGCAGACAATCGGTTCCTGCACGTTGAAGGATGTGTTGAGAAGGACCGGTACGCTGGTCAGGCGCCCGAACGTCGCAATCAGGTCGTAGAACCGGGGATTGGTCTCGCGAGTCACGGTCTGGACACGTGCCGTTCCGTCAACATGCGTTACGGCCGGGATGACTCCCTTGGCGGAAGCCTTCACCCGCACGGTGAACTGCATAAAGGGTGATGCGGCAGGCAGGTCAAAGAATTCCCGGGCCCGTTCATCGAGCACCGAGGGCGCGAAGGGCCGAAAAGGCTCCCGGCATTTCACTTTGCTGTTGATCAACCCCCGCATGTCCTCCCGCCGGGGATCCGCCAGAAGACTGCGATTCCCTAAGGCGCGAGGCCCCCATTCCATCCGGCCTTGGTACCAGAACACGAGACGCCCGCGCGCCAATTCTGCGGCAACTCGCTCGTACAATTGTTCATCGGTCAAGAGTTCAGCCACCATACCCGCTCGCGTCAACGCCGCTCGACATGCGTCCTCATCGAACTGAGGGCCCAAGTAGGCGGACGGCATGGAGGGTCTCGCAGTGACGCTTCCACGCCTGGCCGTCCACCATAAGGCTGCCCCGAGCGCAGCCCCGGAATCTCCTGCGGCCGGGGGCACATAGACTCGGCTGAATTCAAGTTCCGCCCGTAGACGGCCGTTTGCCACACAGTTGTACGCCACCCCGCCTGCAAGGCAGAGCGACTCGGCCTGCGTCACAGTTCTCAAATGGCGGCCGAGGTGCAGCAATGTCTCCTCCAAAATCAATTGAACACTGGCCGCCAGATCGCGATGTCGCTGCGTGATCTCATCCATCACATGCCGTTGAAGGCCGAACAATCGCACGAATTCCTCGACGAACAGGCCGGCTCGGGCGAGATGAAAATCCAGCAGACGCGTATTCAATTGAAATCTGCCCTGGGGGAGCAGCCGCACGATTTCCTTGCGTAAGGCTGCGACAAAGGTCGGCTCGCCTGCTGCGGCCAGGCCCATCACGATATATTCATCCTGGTCCGGTCGAAATCCGAGAAAGGCAGTCATCGCCGCATAAAATTGTCCGAGTGAATGAGGGAGCGGAGTGCGATCGAGCACTGTAATTTGCGTGCCTTCGCCCATCGCCATCAGTGTGGTATCCGCTTCGGATGCACCGTCGACGACGAGAATGGCCGATCGTTCGAAGGGCGAAACAAGAAACGAGCTGGCCGCATGACACAGATGGTGATCGAGGAACACGGGGCGGGTGGCGACCGATTCGATGCGTTGTGTCAGTTCCCGGCGAAGCTGAAATAACTCTTTCCACTCCCGACTGACTCGTTCGAACGAACGCGCACCCTTCACTCGAAAGAGTTGCGCGGAACGCATCATCGCCGTTGCTGCCAGCCGCGCGCGACGTCCGACCAGCCAATATTTCCACGGCACTGCGATCGCATCGACATTGCCAAGGGCGATGTCTGCCTCGCGGAGACAATAACGGATGGCATGGACCGGCAGGGCGGTCACATGCTTTTGTCGCACGAATCGTTCTTCTTCGGCTGCCGCTACGATTCGTCCGTCGGAGACCAGCGCGGCCGCTGCATCCCGCATATTGGAGAGGCCCAGCACCAACACGATGGCTCAGATTCCTTCGTTCATCATTCCACCGGCATGCGGCAGGTAGGATAAACGAGCTCCATGAAGGCCGCAAGCAGCGGGAGACGTTCGGTTGCAATGCCTTGTCCTTTCCTGTACCGTTCGCCATTCCCGACGGGCAGGAGACTTCCGCTTGAAGACGAACAGCCTACTCATCCTCGGAATCCTTCTAGCCCATCTGCTGGGATCCACAGGGTGCGAATTCGTCAAATCACGTTTTTCCCGTCAGGCGCTGCCGGACCTCGGTCCCCCGGTTCCCCTTACCGTCCGGATGGACATTGATCCGTCGCTGTCTCAGGCCAGGACCCAATACATCGACGGGTGCAGCCGAATTCAACCGCTGTCGATCGGCCCGACCGTTGAGGACATGCTGATTCAAGCCGCCCACCAAACTTTTCGTGCCGTAGTAATTCAGGGCGGTCATGCAACCGACGCCAAACCGGATGTGACTGTGCGGGTGCGCATGTTGGATCCACGGCTGAAGATTCAAACGGACGCCGTCTATGATCGCGCCCCTGCCGAACTGAGCCTCGACGCTTTTGCCGAGTTTTTCGACGCATCCGGCGTTCTGCTGGCTGAGCGGCCGTTGCAAGCCACGCGAAAAGAACGGCTGCAAATAGAATTGACCCAGCGGCGATGTGACTACGTTGTGGATCCCTTCATCCAGGACACTTCGGCCATGCTGGCCTCGCAGTTCATGCAAGAGGCCCGAGTGCTTCTCGACCCGACCAGCAAGACTGCGGCATCAGAGCCATCTGCAGAAGCTGCCGGTGCTGTTTCGAAGGGGGCAGAACTTCAAGCTGCCGCTCCGACCCCAACAGGTTCTCCATTGTCCTTCAAAGCCACTCTCTTGGATGAAAACAGCAATCTGATTCTGGAAGGCGGCGAACGCGTCCGTGTGCGGGTCGATGTCGTCAATACGAGTCTTCAGCCTGTGCGGGATATCGTGGTAGGCCTGACCGGCCCCCCGACAGTGATGATGCAATTTCCCGCCACAAAATTATCCCTGGGCACCCTGGAGGCAGGTGACTCCAAATCCTTGGAGTTCATCGCCACCCTCCCCCAATCACTGCAGCCTCAACAGGTTGAATTCCAGGTGGTATTGGCAAATGGAGCCGATCAAGGCAACCCTGCTCCACAGACGCTGCTCGCCTCGGTACAACCAACCGGCATAAAAAGCGGCGATGTGGATCAGATTCCCGCTGTGACGACAGGCTTTCAGAGGCCTGGAGACTATTTACTCTCCATAGGTCTAAGCAGCTACCGGGAACAGCATATTCCGGCGCGCAAGTATGCGGCACTGGACGCCGAAATGGTCGCCGCCTATTTCCAATCGCTGGGTGGGTTACCGCGCAGCAACGTGAAATTGCTCCAAGACTGGAGCGCATTGCGTCCTGACATCGAGGAGGTATTACTCGATTGGCTGCCGTCAAGAATTACGAAGGACTCGCTGGTGATGGTCTACTTTGCCGGACAGGCCGTAGTCTCGCCGACAGGTGAAACCTTCCTGATACCCTATGACGGATCCCTGGGAGCGAACTCACGCCTGTATCCATTGAAAGACCTCGAGGCGGCCCTCGGAAGGCTCAAAGCCAAACAGGTCCTGTTCCTGTTCGATGGAACCGTACTCAAAAACGGAGCCGAGGGGCGGGCGAAGCTACCTTCCCCGAAGTGGACTGGGACGGCGGGACCGGTCCTTCATTTGATTTCCACCACAGGTTTTGGGAAAAGCCTGGAGTCCGATGCGTTGAGGCACGGGTTGTTTACGTATTATCTGTTGCGGGGCCTTCGCGGCGAGGCGGACGTCAATCGCAATGGCGACGTAACGATCGGCGAAGTGGCCGCCTATATCAATAAAAAGGTACCCTCAGCAGCTCGGAGCAGCTTCAACCAAGAGCAACAGCCGCAAATGCTTCCGGCCTTACGCCCCTCGGATAAAAACCTACACTTGATCCTCACCAAACCACCCGCCATCACTGCCGTGGAATAGCTACGATACAGCAGGCATTCCGACCATTGCGCAACCCTTCTACCGGATCGAGGCTGGACCACCCGGCCCACGAGATTCCTCGACCCTCTTCGCGCGATACACTTCCATAGGCTTGTACCGCCTGTCCGGTCAGAAAAGAAAAGGGGCGGCGAGGATGCCTCGCCGCCCCATAGTACTCAAACTGCAGATGAGAGCAGGCTTGCTACTCTTCCGCCTTGCAGAAACTCCGCTCGTAATTGATGATAGTCCAGGCTTCTTCTTCGGTGATCGCCGCTGGCACCAACGACACCATTCCAGTACCGGGGCTGCCATTCTTGATTACCCAGAAAAGCTCGCCATCTTTACGCTTCTTGTGGAATTTGCAGTTGGTGAAATTCCGCGGGCTCGGGTTCAGGATCGCGCCGGCCGGGCCGTCACCCTTCCCTTCCTTCCCATGGCAATTGAAGCAGGTTCCCTTGCCTTCATACAATGCCTTGCCCTTGGCAATGCTTTCCGGGGAGGATGCAACCGGGTTTTTCATCGCCTTCGCATCCGCCATCTGATCCGGCGCAACACGAGGTTTCAACGGATCCTTCTCCTCTGCTCCGACCACCGTCACGGACAGCAAAGTGACGGCTACACACGCTCCCACAAACTTAGAAAGATACCCCATCACAACTCCTCCTTTGTGTTGAACCCACCGCATGGACAACAAACTCCCGCACGAAACGGATATGGTAAAAATCGAAGAGAAGGCCAATAAAAGCAGGCGAACTATAGCAACGCATTTTCGTCCTTGTCAAGGGAAGGCTGACCCTTGCCTGCCAGGGAATACTCAAATGGCATGCCAGTAGAATTCACGGGATGAAGCCGATGATTTCGGTAGTTTCACAGCCTGTTACATCAGGGGTAGCTACGTAGGCTTCATCGGCTGTGACACCTTTGCGCCCCAGCAGTCCCGTGGTAGCCCCATCCGGCAACGAGCCCATAAGAACCACGGTTCACAAGCAAGTATTTACGTGGGCATGTGAAAACGGGACCGGCAGGAATCCGACAGGCAGCGGACAGCAATCACGCTCGCAGATAAAACTATCTCAGCGTCTGAGAACGACGTCTCGTACCACTTTTCCACTTTGGCCAAAAGCCTTCTGCGGCTTGCCGTTCAATTCGGCGCGGACCCCACCCGCATTGCCGAGGGTCACGGTAAACTGGTCCTGTGCTTTCCATTGAGCCTTTTCACCCGGGCGCAGCAACGCTTCCTGCGGGCTTCCCGCATCGACCTGCACCACCACCCAGCTCAATTCGCTCGCATTGAGATCCAACACGAGCGGGCCATCAGACACCATCGGTCCATCCACGGACAATCCTGCGAGTGGGCCGTCGGATCCCGCTGAGGCGCCCGATTGCGCAGCGACCAGTTCCGGCTGTACGGACTTCTTCGCAACTGCCTCGGGGACGGCCACAGGGGCCGTGACTTTTTCCTGTCCAGGTTTCGAAGGGACGCTTGCCGGCTCCGCTTGTTTGAGCATTGGCGTAATCGCGGGCGGAAGCTCCAGTTCCTGGCGGGGCGCCGAATCGCGAGCCTCTCTGGCGAAAGGCGCGCTTTTCTTATTGAGCGGGGATGCATCCGAGTTTGACCGGCGCACGAGCGTAGAGGATTGTTCCCGGCTCAATAGGAAAATCAATGTCACGATGGCCAGGGCAATGGCAATGCCCACTGCCCTGCGGTTGGCTTTCCGACGCCGCTCCTCCTCGGCCTGTCGCTGCCTCAGCCGTTCGCGCTCACCTTGCTTTTCATAGAAAGCGCCGGCGGACTGAACGAATCGATGAATCGCATCTTCTTCCTCCAAGCCGAGTGATCGCGCATAAGACCGCACAAACCCGCGAGCGAACACTTGATCAGGCAATTTGGCATAATTCCCCTCTTCAAGCGCCTTGATGAAATCGGATCGGATGCGAGTCTTCGAGGCCACCTCATCAACCGTAAGACCTTTAGTCTCTCGAACCTGACGAAAAAATTCACCCACTGATTCCATCGTATCTATCCGCCTATGGTTTGAGCTTGCCGAGCAATTCCTGCGCCATGGCCGCTTGTTCTCCGCTCTTGTCCAATGTCCCTACTTTAGCCAGCGCTTCGCGCGCCCGCGCATCGAACCCGAGCTTGTGATATACGCGCCCCAATTCCAAATGCAGCATCGCGGGAGGCACATTCGGAGGCGTGACCGTTGTGGCGTCCTCCAGAACTTCCATCGCTCCCTGCAGGTCTCCTTCATGCATCAAGGCTTTGCCAAGATGGAATCGAGCCAGGTCCGGCGTCGGGTACAACGGGTTGCTGAGGGCCTGGCGGTAGGCCGCGATCGCATCCTTCCAACGATTCTGATTGGCCAGCACCTGCCCTAAATACGTGTGAGCTTCAGAGTAATCTCCGTCGATATGGATTGATTCTCGGAACGCCTCTTCGGCCAGTTTGAACCGACCCTGAGAGGCATAAATATGCCCCAGTCCGTACTGTGCTTCCTTATTGTCGGGATTCAGCTTCACGGCTTTCTGAAAAGACACATAGGCCTGCTGTTGATCTGAATTCAGCCGGGCGATTCCCTCTTGATAAAATCCTTTCGATTTGCGCAGATTGTCTTCGTTGGCGCAGCCGGACAGAATGAAGAGACTCAACAGCAGTATCAGAAAGCGGTTACTCGCACTGCCGTGCATCATCAGCGCCGGGCAATTCTGATATCCACAACCCGCTATCATGAACCGATGTCCTCAAAGTGGGTGAGCCGCTTGAACTCCTTGAACCGAGCTTCAATCTCTTTGTAATCTAGGATTCTCAATCGGTCAAGGCTAAAGGCTTCTACGGTAAAGGACGCCATGACACTGCCAAAGATAATGGCTTGCCGCATCGCTTCCGGAGAACGGTTTCCGGTCGCCGCCAAATAACCCAGGAATCCTCCGGCGAATGTATCGCCGGCTCCGGTCGGATCATGCACTTCATCCAGCGGAAAGGCGGGAGCCCCGAACACCTGCTTCTCATTGAACATCAGCACGCCGTATTCGCCGCGCTTGATGATCAGGTGTTTGGGTCCGCGCGAGAGAATTTTCTTGGCCACTTTGACGAGATTCGGGTCTTCACCCAATGCCCGTGCTTCCCCATCGTTGATGATGAGAATATCGATGTGTTGCAACACATTCCAGAGCGCATCCCGCTTGCCGTTTATCCAGAAGTTCATCGTGTCACAGGCCACCAGGCCCGGCCGCTTCACTTGCTGCAGTACATCGAGTTGCAATTCAGGATCGATATTCCCCAGAAAGAGTACTTCCGGCAAACCGTACTGAGCGGGAATCTTCGGACGAAATGTCTCGAACACGTTCAACCGGGTATCCAAGGTCTGGGCCTCGTTCAATTGATGCGAGTAGGCCCCTTTCCAGCGGAAGGTTTCGCCCGGTCGCCGCTCCAGCCCCGCCAGGTCGATCTTCCGGCTCTTGAGAAACGCCACGTGCTGGTCGGGAAAATCTTCCCCGACGACTGCGATGAGATCAACGGAGGTGAAATAGCTGGCCGCCGTCGAAAAGAACGTCGCCGACCCACCAAGCACCTCAGCCACCTCACCGAACGGCGTTTTTACGGTATCCAGAGCCACCGACCCGACAACAAGTAGCTTACCCATGCCTCACCGCTTTCCTTTCCGCATCCGCATGTAGGGAGCAATCAACAGATTCAACCGTCGCTTCGTAGAGGCAGGAATGCAATCCGGCGCGGTCACGATGGCATTTCGCAGCGCTTCCTGGCATTCGCATGGCCGGGCGGGTGACAACGTTGGCACAGCCGCCTTCAACAACTGCTTCGCGAGCGCGACATTCTTCAGAAGGGTGGCCAGGATGGCATCGACGGTCACCGATTGCTCCGTCTCATGCCAACAGTCGTAGTCTGTCGCCAGGGCCACTGTGGCATAACAAAGTTCGGCTTCACGGGCGAGCTTGGCCTCCGGCATGTTGGTCATACCGATCACATCCACCCCCCATTGGCGATACAACCGGGACTCTGCCTTGGTCGAAAATTGAGGCCCCTCCATGCACACATAGGTACCACCCCTCTGCAGTGTTGCTCCCAGGGAACGCCCCGCCTGCTCAAGCACATCGGCCAGCACGGCGCAGACGGGCTCTCCGAACCCCACATGGGCTACGATGCCTTCCTCGAAAAAAGTCGAGGCGCGTTGCTTTGTGAGATCGATAAACTGATCCGGCAGCACCACGTCGCCGGGGTGAATCGACTCCTTCATGCTGCCGACGGCGCTGATCGAAATCACTTGGGTGATCCCAAGCGATTTGAGGGCATAGATATTGGCGCGATAATTGATACGGGTTGGATTGGTCCGATGTCCCCGGCCATGCCGCGAGAGAAATGCGACCGGGACACCGCCCAGGGAGCCCAGGACAATGGCATCCGAAGGTGCGCCGAATGGGGTACGCATGCGCGTTTCGCGAACTTTTTCCATTCCCTCAATGTCGTACAAGCCGCTCCCGCCGATAATGCCGATAGCGGCTTGGCCTGTTTTTTTCGATTGTGTCATACGGTCGATTCCGTTTCCATTGTAAGCGTGGCCGGTGGCGCGCCCGCCGGTCGTCGGTTATCCAAATCCTGCATAAACGTACGAACCGTCTCGAGGAGATGCCCGGCCACACTTTCCGGACTGTCTTGCCCATCGAGGGACCACCAGCGCAGGCCCGGCTCCTTCCGAAACCATGTCAGCTGTCGTTTGGCGAAGTGCCTGGTATCACGCTTCAACAGGCGACGGGCTTCGGCCTGGTTGTATTCACCGGCGAGATATCCGGCAACCTGCCGGTAGCCCAATCCCTTCATCGCTCCCGACTCGCGCCCATACTCCTTGGCCAGCAGCTCTTCGGTCTCCTGTATCAATCCCGCTCCAAACATCGCATCGACCCGTTGATCGATGCGGCGGTAGAGGGCTTGCCGATCCCGATTCAATCCGATCATGAGCACTGAAAAGGATTGCTCCGAAAAACGATGCTGGCGGTGGACCTCTGAAAGAAGTTGTCCCGACAAATAGTGCACTTCGAGCGCTCGCACGATCTTGACTTCATCATGAGGATGAAGCCGCGCGGCCAAATCAGGATCGACCCGCTTCAATTCAGCGTGAAGAAAATGCCTTCCCTGCGCGCGAGCCTCCTGCAGCAATGACGCCCGAAATGCGTGGTCCGCACGCGGGACATCGCAGAGTCCATGGATCAGCGTCCGGACATACAAGCCCGTGCCACCGACAACCAATGGAAGTCGCCGTTCTGAATAGAGCCGTTCGATTTCCTCCAGGGCCAGTTCTCTGTAACGTCCGGCATCGAACGACTCGCCGGGATCGACCAGATCGATGAGCCGGTGAGGCACCCCTCGACGCTGCTCCGGCTTTGGTTTGTCGGTCGCAATGTCCATCCCTCGATAGACCTGACGGGAATCCGCCGTCAACAGATCGGTGCTCAGCTCTTGCGCCAGCCTGGCCCCGATCTCACTTTTGCCGACTGCCGTCGGACCAACCAGCACGACCAGAGGCCGCAATGACAAGGCCGATTCCGACAGCCGCACCATACCTATCTGCTCCTTCGCCTATGCGCGGTCGAACATGCGGGCCAACTCGTCGGCCGACAAACGGAACGCCACACGGCGACCATGGGGACAGGTCATGATCAAGCCCTCCGCCACCCAATCCTCCACTAATCGTTTGATCTCGGGAAGCGCCATGGATCGACCGGCCCGCACGGCTCCATGGCAGGCCAATGACGCCAGAACAGGCTTTACTTTCGATTCAAATGAGGAGATCGAATCCCACTGGTCGAGATCGTCGACCACATCTTGCACAAGCACGGCCAGGTCGGCGTGCCCTACTAGAATCGGCAGACTGCGGATCAAGAACGACGAAGGGCCGAAAGGCTCGATCTGCAATCCCAGCCGTTCCAATTCCGCCAGATGACGCCGGAGAATAAAAGCCTGTTGAACCGGCAGCTCCAATGGCTCCGGCAGCAGCAATGGCTGTGACGGCAGACTGCGACCTTGCCAGGCTCGCCATAAGCGTTCGAACAGCACCCGCTCATGGGCCGTGTGCTGATCGATCACCTGGAGTTCGGTTCCCACCTGCACGACCAGAAAGGTGCGGCTCATCTGACCCAGCGGGAGAATGTCCGCCGTCGCAGTAATGTCGTACCGCGTGCCTGCTTCCCGGACTAAGGAAGTTTGGGCGTCCGCCGAAACGTCCGGGGATAGAACGTCATCCGTATTGACGTTTGACCTAGAGGATTCCACGTCTATTCCCAGAAGCGCGCCTGCGCGTTGTTCCGAAGGAAACGGAACGGGTGCCGATGGGGCTTGGCCGCTCCGATGAGCATGGGCGGAACCTGCGATTGAGGATTCTACCTGAACGCGTCCAAGAGTATGGCGCACCGCGGAACGAACCACCTGATGTACCTGTTCCGTGTCGGCGAACCGTACGTCTCGTTTGGTCGGATGCACATTGACATCGACCCGTTGGGGCTCGATATCGAGAAACAGCACAAAAAGCGGAGCTAGGCCCTTGGCAAGGAAGGAACTATACCCGTCGATGATCGCATGTTGCACGGTGCCGTTCTTGATCGGCCGGCGATTGACGAATAATTCTTGAGGAGTCCGCCCTGCGCGTGCCCGCACCGGATCGATGATGAACCCCTTGACGGACAGGCCATTGCGCTCCGATTCGACGGCCAATGCCCGGTCCCCGAATACCGCGCGGTAGACTTGCAGCACACGATCGCGATGTGAGGGCACGCCGGGCAGGTTGAACACCTCGTATCCATTATGTAATAAGCGAATATGGACCTGCGGCCAGGCCAACCCTGCCTGCTGGACCGCGTGGCTGATGTGGGAAAATTCGGTTGTCGCCGATTTGAGAAATTTCTTGCGGGCCGGGGTATTGTAGAAAAGCTCCGAGACCTCGATAGAGGTACCGGGGACCGCCGCGGCATCGTCTATCCGTTCTATCGTTCCCTCTGTCAGCCAAAGCTGCGTCCCCACCTGATCGTTTCGACTCACCGTGGTCAGACGGAGCTTTGATACGGCCGCAATACTCGGCAACGCCTCCCCACGAAATCCCATGGTGCGAATGGCGCCCAGTTGCCGGTCGGATTGCAGTTTACTCGTGGCATGCCGCTCAAAAGCCACGCCGGCATCAGCGCGCGACATGCCTTCGCCGTCGTCGGTGACCCGGATCAGCCCGAGGCCTCCTTCTTTGATTTCGACGGTGATCGCACTGCTACCGGCGTCAAGACTGTTCTCCACCAATTCCTTCACGACCGCCGCGGGACGTTCCACTACTTCCCCGGCCGCAATCCGGCCGATGACATCGTTCGGCAGGACCTGAATTTTTCCCGGGCTACTGACTATGTTCATGGGAGGTGAGGCCCTCTGCGGATCCAATCGAAGGAGGAATCGGTGGAAAGGAGGCTGCCCAGCAGACCGGAGGTCATCGAATCTCGGCCATCTTCGTCTTCGCGAGCTTCGCTTCGTCTGATGTGGAATACTCCTCGATTACCCGCTTGAAATACTTGCGCGATTTGGCCGTATCCCCCGTTTCCGCCGCCGAGAGGCCTAGCTTGAAGAGCGAGGCAGGCACCTTTTCATTTCCCGCATATTCATTCACGACATGCTCGAATGATTGCATCGCTCTGATGTAATCCTTCTGGCCGTAGTACGATTCACCGAGCCAATAATGCGCATTGGGAGTGAGCGAAGTCGAGGGAAAGTCTTTGATGAAACGCTGGAATCCATTGACCGCGAGATCGAACTTGCCGTTGAGGTAATCATTGTAGGCGAGGTTAAAAGCGGAGGTCGGTGTAATCGATGGTACGCCCGGCACGATGGACGGTGGATCAAGTGGTCCTCCCGGTTTCGTCGCTCTCGCCTGACGAGTCGATTCGGCGAGCGCGAAGTCAGACCGCATGGAGGCTGCCTGGGCGAATTGCATCTCTTCGATTTTTGACAGACGTCCCTCTAACCTTTGAAGCCGGGTCAAAGCGTCGTCAGACCGCAGTTTTCCACCCTCCGGTTCACGCACGCGTTCGAGCGATTCCAAGCGGCGCTGCATCGCCTCGAAACGCTTCTGTTCCTGATCCTGCGTTTTGGCGATGATGGAGATTTGATCCCGTATTTCCAAAAAATCGGCATGCTTCGCACAGCCTGCCAGAAGAAGGCTGGAAACCAAGCCTGCGCTTATCTGCAATGACACCACGAATCGGCGGCTCATCGTTCGTGCGACTCCTTTAGTTGATTCAGTTTGTCAATGGCTTTATTGGCTTCGGGCGACCGTGGATACAAATCGATGACCTGCTTCAATGTAGAAGCGGCCCGTTTTCGATCCTTCAGCGCCAGGTACGCATAGCCCTTTTTCAACAGCGCGGCCGGCACCTTTTCGCTGGCGGGATGATTCAACTGCACCTGATCATAGGCATCGATCGCACGAGGGTAGTCTTTCTTGCCGTAGTACGACTCGCCCAGCCAAAACCGGGCGTTGGGGGCCAGATCCGAATGGGGATGTTGAACAAGAAATTCAGCAAATCCCTGGCGAGCGCCTTCCAAATCTCCGTCCTTGAAACGGGTCAGGGTTCGTTCATACGATTCACGGTCCGCCATCAAGGCGGCACTTCGGTTTTCTGAACGAGTGGCGGAGCCGTTGGACGGGATCGGCGACGGCGCCGCTTCCGGAACCGGCATGGCATGCGTCTGAGCGAGCGGCGTGACTTCGGCGACAGTCGAAGCTTGTTCGGCCCGCTGCGAAGCGCTCGCCCGAAGCGCGGAGAGATGCTGTTCTACCTGCTTTAAGAACGTATGCTGATTCTCCAGATTCTTGTCCAGAGTCTGGATCTGAGCCTGAACATGCGCCAGTTCACGCGCCGTCTCTTCGAGGCGGCGTTCCTGTTCGTCTCCGCGAGACACAAATTTTCCACCGGCATTTTCCAATGCCCTGGCTACAGACGAGACGCTTCGGTTTACTTCATTCAAATGATCCGCCGTCACCTTGTTATCCGCGTCGATTTTACCGGCCAGCGCATCGGTCCGCCGGCTCAACGCGGTCGTCTCTTGATCCACGGATGCGGCCAGGTGCTTTACCGTCTGGTCTTGCTGCACGACACGTTCACCCAAGCTGCCCAGCGCTTGCCTGAAATCCACCAGTGCTTGATTGAACTTCGAAACTTGGTCCGACAGAACCTTGTTTTGAGCATCCAGCTGGGACACATTGTGCGACCGAGTTTCCAGGGCGTGCAGAAGTTTTTGCTGTTCATCCAGCCGCGAGTCCACTTTTTGCGCGAGTGCCGTGTTGGTCTTTTGAACCGCCTCGAGCATGTTTTTCTGTATGGCGTCGATATGGGCGGTGACTTGATCCAGCCGGACTGTCGCGGCCGCGACTTCGGCGCGGCTTCTGTCGCGTTCTCCCTTGAGCATGGCATCCTGGTCCACCAGCTGCTTTTCGACCCATCCCAATCGCTTATTGCTTTCCGCCGAGCGTTTCTCGCTTTCGGCCGTCCGCTGGTCGCTGTCACTGATTCGCTGATTGAGCTTTGCTATCTTATTCAGCAGGTCATCTTCCCGATGTTCCAATTCCTGGGTGCGATGGATGGCTTTATCCACATCGCCGCGCAAGGTGGGAATGTCCTGTTCCCGCAATGATACGATCTCTTGGTTCTGGCGAGCCCGAGTCTGGGCAAGCTCCTCCGTCGATTGCTTGATGCGACGCTGGAGCTCCCGTTCGGTTTGCTTCAGATCAGCTTGCTGGGCCACACACCCCGCCAACAAGACAAGGCCCCCGGCTACGAGCACCAAGATCCCGCACCGTTGACCATGCTTTGACGAAAATCTCATGCCCGCTGTCGACGGTTGTTTCAATCTGTAATTGCGATGAGGCCATCCACTATCCATGACAAGTCTCCCTTGACCGGCGTCTGTTTCGGGAATCATGTCACATCGTCTCTGATCGTAATAGTTATTTCGATCGGACGACTACGTGACCACGCCGATTCTGCTGATAGCAGCTTTCGCTGCGTTCATTACAAAATGGTCGTTCTTTTCCGTAGGAAACCACGGCCAACCGATTGGCTCCCACACCCAGTTCGACCAAATAGTTCCGTACGGCCTTCGCCCGCTTTTCACCCAGCACCAGGTTGTAGGCCAACGTGCCTCGCTCGTCACAATGACCTTCTATCTTAACCAAGGACCCAGGGTTTCCTTTGATCCACTGGGCATCCTCCATCAAAGATTGACGACCCTCTTCAGAAATGGTCCAGCTATCGTACCCGAAAAATACATCACGCAGTCCCGCCTCAGCAGACGCGGCCTGTTCCTTGGCCTGCTCACGGCGGATGTCCTCAATCTGGCGCGCCGTACTCTCGGATGGTTCTACCTTGGCCAGCATCGTACCCCCGCCGCCCAGCCGTTCTTCGGACGGAGCCTTGCCGCCGGACACGGAATCGAACCCGCGCAAACCGCCGCTTTCCGGTTCATCTTGCGGCTTGCTGGAAAGAGACAGATCCGGGAACGTTGAACCCGCAGAATCGAACCCACCATTCGAGCCGCTGTTCGAGCCGTCGGTTGAGCCGCCGATCGAACCGCCGGTTGAACCCATCGATCCCATCGCACTTGGAGGAGGGCCTCCCGATTTCGCCATGCCGCGTTCCGTAGATTGCGCATCGCCTCCCGACTGAATAGACTTTTTCGAACAGCCGCCTTGAATGATCAACAGCAACCCGACCGCTACCGTCAGGCCCATTGTCGCTACCCGTATCGTCATGTCGTTACTCCTCATGGCTGGTGAATGGTTTGCGTCGTAAACAATCATCAATGATGTACTGATCTCTTTTAAAGCGCGGGAGACCATGACGGCGAACTATTGTGGGTCCCGCCGAAGGTGATGCGTTCCAAATCCTTTCCATCCGTATTCACCATATAGATATGACTTTTCCCGTCCACCGTCGAACTGAACGTAAGATGCCGGCCGTCCGGGGACCAGGAGGGAGAGTCATCGATTCCGGGTCCGGCGGTCACCTGGATCCGCTTCTGTCCGTCCGGTGATACGATGCACAGCTTATACAAACGTTGAGGAGTCCGGCAGACATAGGCAATCCAATTGCCGCGGGGGGACCAGGCCGGGGCGGCATTATAATCGCCTTCATACGTCAACCGACGAACATTTGAGCCATCCGTACTCATAACGAATATCTGAGGGGCGCCGCCCCGATCGGATGTAAAGGCGATTTCGCGCCCGGTGGGCGACCAGGTCGGGGAAAGGTCACCGCCCTGATTGACAGTCAGCCGATGGGAGGCCTTGGTTCGCGTATCGAGTTTGTAAATCTCCGAGTTGCCATCCTGACTGCTTGCGAAGGCCAGAAAATTTCCGTCCGGCGACAGGGTGGGAGTGATGTTCAGCCCTCCCATGGAAACCAGCGTCCACCGCTTGCCCGTCGCGAGTTCCAGGATGTCGATGTCTTGGGCGTTCCGACTTCGATAGGCCGTAAATACAATAAACCGCCGATCCGGCGACCAGCGCGGCATTAAATTGAGAAACCCGTCCGCCGTAATCTGTTTGGGCTCATACCCGTCATAATCCATGACAAACAATTCGCGGGCATTGCCATGCTCCGCCACGTACACGATTTTCGTTCTGGCGATGCCCGGCTCCCCGGTGTAGCGAAACACCAGCTCGTCGGCGAACCGATGGGCCATCAAACGGACAACGGAGGTCGATCCGACATATCGCTTCCCACCGACGACCTCATCGCTGCCGCTGTCATACACGAAGCCGTCCATCAATAATTCGTGATCTTTGCTGCTGTTCTTCGGGGCGGACTTTCCCCACACCAACACCGAAACCCCGTTCTCGGCAGCCTGCTTAAACACGGCTTTATCGGCGGTCGTGACCTCGCGCGCCTTCACGCCGATCCCGGGTAAATCGACCAACGAAAATACCAATGACCGTTGGATATCGGCCTTCAGCACCTCTTCGATACGGCCACCCAACCATTCGGGGCCGCCGCCGTTCTGAAACCCGAAGACACCGATGGGGATTTTTTGAAAGTCCGGCCTGGTGGCTTCAAGAAAGACGTCGGTGGCGCGTGAATCTAGAATCCCCAAAAGCCCGGCCCCCACCGCCACACAGAGCACAATTATGAAACCGATGATGATCCGGTTCATCCTGCAGCCTCGCCTACGGCAAAAGTAAAGTGCGCATCAAAATAAGATTCCGTCAGATCTGGGGGAAAAGGCGGCAATGGAACCGCGCTCTGCACAGCTCGCTGCGCCGACATGTCGTAATAATCGTTCCCCGAAGACTGTTCGATGACGACCGAGCCGACGCGCCCGTCCCTCTCCAAACGAAACTTCACCACCACGGTTAAGACTTTTCCCGAAAGATCGACGGGCGGCGCCGACCAAAATCCGCTGATTCGCGCTTGAACACGAGCCAGATACCGGTTCGAACCCGCCATTCCCGCTACCCTCAGTTTAGTTTCGGGTTTGGTACGGGCAACACTTGCGGACACCGGAGGGGCGCTGACGGTAGGTTGTGGTTCACGAAACATGGGTGTCACCTCTCGAACCGGTTCGGTGAACTTCACCGGCGGAGGCGTTTGCAGTTTTTTCAGATCTTGCAGTTCGCGGTCAAGGTCGCTGTTCATCTCTTCCGAGAGGGACGCCCGTTTAGGAGGAGCCACCGCCGGCTTGAGCGGTTCTTTCGGGGCCTCGATCGAGGCAGCGGCCATTTCAGGAACCTTTAATCTTTTCAACATGGCATCCAAATCAGATCGCTCAGGAGCCCGCTGCGACTTCGGCTGAGCCGCGCGTTTCACTTCAGCGGGCTTCATTGGCGCCAAATCCCCATACTGGGGCGCGTTCGGCGGCAACTCAATATCCTTCATCACATCTCGGAGCACATCCGTCCGGTTCGTGATGGGAGAAGACGATGGCGATTTCGTCACCTGCTGAAGGTGTTGCGGGGCCGTTAAGGTGGGAATCGGCAAGCTGGGCGCGTGAACAGGAGCGGGAGCAGGCGGAGGAGGCGCAGGAGCCGGTTTGGCTACCGAGGGAGCCGGGGCTGGTGGCGGTGGTGGCGGCGGAGTCGGGGCCTGCACCGGTTTGGGAGGAACTGGAATCGGGGCAGATTGAACCGGCTTGGGTGTGGGCCGCGGAACCGGCTTTTCGACTTTTTCCACCTTAGGCTGAGGCGTCGTGTCCACCGCCGACAGAGTGACCAGCGAGACCTCCACGGCCGACAGGGGCCGCTCCGTTTTCTTCAATAACTTAGCACCCATGATGACGGACAGCAGGCAGAGATGGAGCAGCAGGGACAGCACCACCGTCCTTCGAAGGCGGCCCCTCGCTGATTTCCCAAAATCACCGATCAGGAACAACGAAGTATGTCTTGGCAGGGTTTGGAACGTCATGACTGCGATACGACCATGCGGCGCGCGAGTCGCGGCGCCGCTACTTTTTGCGTGGTTGCGTGGGGGTCGCGACCGACTCGCTCACGCGCTCGGCGCCCGTGGGCTCCGTTACCATACCGAGCTTTTCGATGCCGGCTTTCTTGACACTGTCCATGACCTGCACGACGATGCCGTACGGCACATCTCGATCGGCGCGCAAGTAGAGAGAGACTTCGGGGCTTTGATCTTTCAACGTCCGGAGTTTCCGCTCCAGCTGGACGACACTCACCAGATCCTTATCCAAATACAATCGTTGATCTCGCTCAATGGATAAAACAGCTCTCGCTTCTGGCTTAATCGTATTGCTGGCCGATTTAGGAAGATTGATGTCCATCCCCCGGTACAGCATGGGGGCAGTCACCATGAAGATAATGAGCAGCACCAAAACCACATCCACCAGCGGAATCACATTGATTTCCGCCATATACCGCCGGTGACGCGTTTCAGACAACATCATGGCACCCCGACCGTGGTCTGCTTCAACCTTGCCTGTAAGGACCGCGTGGCCTCGACCGTGAATGATTCAATCCGAAAGACGGTTTTACGAATGCGCGTGAGGAAATAATTGTAAAAAATGACCGCAGGAATGGCCGTAAACAGCCCGGCCGCCGTGGCCACGAGCGCCTCCGACACGCCCGGCGCGACAGCCGCGATACTGGCGGTTCCCTGCAACCCGATTTCGCGGAAGGAGTCGATGATTCCCAGCACGGTGCCCAGCAACCCGATGAAGGGAGTGATATTTCCCGTCGTGGCAAGAACCGGCAAATAAGACTCCAGTTGGGAAACCTGGTTCTGCACCAGATAGGCGACAGTCTTATCCATGTATTGGTGATCGATGGGAGCCGCCACCTCCTTCGATGCGCCGACCGGCTGATACAGGCTCAATGCGCCGTCTCCGGAGGCCGTCCAAACCCGGTCCATGATGCCTTGGAATACACGCGCGCTCGGGCTTCCTTCCGAACGTTTCGATTGGCGGTACAACTCATCGAGATCACGGATCTTCGTAAATGCATTGAAAAACCGTTGATCCTCGCGATCGGCAGCCTTGAAACTCCGCCACTTAAAGAAAATCACACCCCATGAAATGATCGAGGCGACAAAGAGCAGCAGCAGAACGATCTTCGAGACCGCCCCCAGTGATCCCACCAACCCCATCACTCCTGATTGGAACATGCGCCTAGACCTTTCCCTTCACATGGCGTCGCGTGAAAACGATGGCATGGATTGTACCAATAACTGGGGGAATGGCGGGGCCGACGGGATTTGAACCCGCGACCTCCAGATTGACAATCTGGCGTCCTAAACCAGGCTGAACGACGGCCCCACGCAACCCAAGATGGCGGAAGAAGATTCCGGTTCTCAAGAATCTAACCGGCTAAATACGGTAGAGTGCTCACTTGTACATTACTACTAATGGATAAGGCAATGATCTGCACGCAATTTCTGAATTTCTCGTTGGTAGGCGGAACAGGGATCGAACCTGTGACCTCTGCCTTGTAAGGGCAGCGCTCTCCCAATTGAGCTATCCGCCCGATTTCTCGCGCCTGGCAGATTTCGCGGATGCTATCAACTCCATCAATCGCTGTCAACAATGAATCTTGCATTGTTCTTGCAGGATTCTAATTTTTCTTCCAACTAAACGGAGGGCTACGTAGTGCAATTGCAGCGGGGGCGATTTCTCGCATTAACGCCGGAGTTTGTTGCGCGGAAAACATGCGCGGTGGACTTTCTTCAACTGGGATGCATCCACATGCGTATAGATTTGCGTCGTCGCAATATCCGCATGCCCCAACATCGCCTGCACGGCCCGCAAATCAGCTCCGCCTTGCAGCAGATGCGTGGCAAATGAATGCCGGAGCATATGGGGCGAGGGAATTCGGGCGATCCCGGCCCGCTGCCCGCGCGCGCGAAGAAGTTTCCAGAATGCCTGCCGAGTGAGTGGCGTCCCGCGGCGGGTGATGAAGACGAATCGTGACGGGCGCTGCCTCAACAAAACCGGTCGCGCGCTCAGCATGTATTCTTGCAGCTGTTCAACAGCCGGACGCCCGATCGGAACCAGGCGCTGCTTGTCGCCCTTGCCGGTGATACCGACATACCCTATCTCAAGATTGCACTGATCGATCAGCAGCGACACCAACTCAGAGACCCGCAAGCCTGCGGCATAGAGCACTTCCACCATCGCCCGATCCCGGCGATCTTCAGGCAGCGGGCCTGCCGGCAGATTCAAGAGCCGCGTCACATCGTCGAGGCTGAGAATTTTCGGCAGGCGCCTGGCGCGACAGGCACTGCGCACACTTGCCGCAGGGTCGGCGGCGATCATTCCCTCCTGTTTTAAAAACCGGCAGAGACCGCGGACTGCCGCGAGGGCGCGAGCCCGCGACGAAGACGCCAGCCCGGAATGATGCAGATGTTCAAGGAATCCAAAGAGCAGCGGCGGGGATAAATCACGCGCCTCATGCACACCGCAGTCGCGGAGGTACCGCTGGAAGGCGCTCACATCCCGCCGATAGGCCAACACTGTGTTCCGCGACAGTCCACATGCAATCCGCAAATAGTCCCAATATCGCTTGATGATCGGTTCCAACGGAAGCTGAACCGCCAAGCACGGGGTTGATTTCTTAAGGTCATGATTCATCGGGACACCTTCGCCGCCCGTCGCGGCCGCTGCGCGATTCCGACTATAGCCAAGCGTTCGCCTGAACACAACGCATCGTCCTCGACTTGCCTTGACACCCCTACAGCTGTTTCCTATAGTAGTTTTTTTACGGCGAGAGCCTTCGCCATGCACAGGAGTCAATGGTTCTTCGATC
>JAJFBJ010000142.1 GCA_020697375.1 Nitrospira sp.
GGATGGGACTCTAATTTCTCCGGATGCCGCGCGATGGCCGTGACCTCATGGCCGCGATCCAACGCCTCCTTCAAAATGGCCGATCCGACAAACCCCGTGGCGCCGATCAATGCGATCTTCATCGCGCACCTCCTTTCCGCCAGTGAGACACCTCTGAGCGATGCGAGAACGCCGCTGGCGGACTTTTCCGCATCCTGCTAGGTCCCCGATTCGTCCGCCGGCGCCTCATCGCTCTGCAACTTTGTTGCCGCGCTCATCGGAACAAATTACTTTTTGCGAGGTCGATAATTTCGTCGCCCCGTCAGTTGAGCACCGCCTTGATCATGAAGAGACTGAAGCCGATCATCACGTTCACCTATTAGACCGCGCCAGGATCACTGCGCCGTCCGGCGGATGCTCGGATTTCAGCCGACTCGATGATCCGCTTCCCGGCTCGATCTTCTCTCGCCGAAGCCACCAGCGCTTCCGCAACCGCAATTGCAGACACCGGCTTGTACTTCTCCGGCATCAGGAAGGCCAGCCGTTCTGCGAGCTTCTCGGCAAGCCGGAACTCCGCGCGCTTCCCGAGAAGCAGCGATGGCCGAAGAATGGTATGGCTTCTGAATGGAAGAGCGAGGATCGCTGCTTCCAACTCTCCCTTCACACGGTTGTAAAACAATCGCGAGCCGGCGTTCGCGCCCAATGCGCTCACCAACAGGAAGTGGCGTGCGCCCTGCGCCAGAGCGGTGCGGGCGATCGCAAGTGGGTAGTCGAAATCGACTTTACGGAATTCCTGCCGGGAGCCTGCCTTACGAATGGTTGTGCCGAGCGTGCAGACGATCTGATCAACCGCGAGCGCTTTTCCCTGGCGCTCGATCTGCTCGAAATCCAGGACGTGCGTCTCGAGCGTGGGGCGGTCGGCTTCGCCGTCCGGCTTCACGGAGAGCGGGCGGCGCGTGAAAATCATGACGCGAGAAAAACCCGCGTCGTCCATGAGCAGGCGCAGACATTCGCTCCCGACAAGGCCGGTCGCGCCGAACAGTGCAATGGATTTGTCCAGGCTCATTCATCGGTCTTTCGTCGAGAAGGTTTCTCCCATCCAATTCTCGGCCGCCGCCGACTGCATCGTAAGACATGATCTCGATGCCCGGACGCTTTTCCGGCTCGGGTTCGACCCAGTTCGGATAGGCGCGCCGGCAGGTTGAATGTCCAACCGCTCGGGTACCTGTCCAACCTTTTCCGCCACGACGGCGACGTACTCGGCATAGAAACCACCTTCAGATTATTCCAACTGTAGGAGTAGACCGGTCGGTTTCCAGTCTTTGGGAAACTCCGGAGTATCCACCGACTGGACTCCCGGCTTGACCTCCAGTTCGCCCGCGCCTCCCACCCGGAGGACCCGCCTGACACCGGCCTGCTTACACCTTTGATGATAGCCTCTGTCCCCTTCGCCTGCTGATTGTAAATATTGGCGCGCCGCTCCTGAGTCATCCAGCCGCACGCTCGATCAATGACCCTACCCCTCCGATGTTTTTTAGCAAGTCGTCGGGAAGCCCATGGCGCTGCTTGAGATATTCCGGTGTATTGTACGAGAGCCAGACCTTCCCCTGAGCGTCTTCCCAGGCCAGAGCTTTTAACGGCAGATCGAGCGCGATGCTGGGCGTAGCGATCATGACAGGCGTGCCGGCTTTGGGATTGCCAAAGATCAGCAACTGCGTCTGCCGCATGCGGAGGCCGACCTTGGCGGCGTCGCCGGTAAAGTCGATGTGCGCAAACACCGTGAGCCCATGGGATTTCACGAGAGCATTCAGCCGTGCAATGGTCTTAGACACTGAATGCCTGCTGGGAACGTGGACCATGCCCTGTTCCGAACGAGCTGGAAGTGACATCGCTTTCCTCCACGCGAATAGCTGCAGCTCTCATGATACCTCTGCATGTTCGCCGATAGGCCGGGTCCCCTGATGCATTGCCGGATGATCCGTGGGGCGGCCGGCACGCGCCGCCAACGCCAGCATGATCCATCCCCAGCCGTGAAAGATCATATCGATGCCGATGCACATGCCGATGAACCAGAGACCGGACTCCGGCCATTCCATTCCCAGCAGAAGGCCCAGGAAGAGGCTGACAATGCCGCCCAGGAGTGTCCATCCCCAGTTCGGGAAGCGCATGGAGAAAGCTGTGACGATGCGGAACAGGCCCCCGACTAGGAAGAAGGCCGCCAGCAGGAGCGTCAAGGTCAGGGCGCCGACTGCCGGGTGTGTGACCAGCAACAGGCCGACCACCAGATCCAACAGCCCGGCAAGCAGATGGAGAAAGAATCCCTTCGACTGCCTGGTTCGGAACGCTTGGACAGCTTGGAAGATGCCGCTGATAATGAACAGAACGCCAAAGAACAGCATGGAGACGATTGTGACGGCCACAGCGGCCCCGAGCGCGACCATGCCGAGCAAGACGAGAACGATGCCGAGGGCAAGGAACCACTTCCAAAGGCGTTGTTCGTCTTCAATTTTGTCGGCCCATATCGAGGGAATCATGTTGCTCGCCCCTTTCTACAACCAAGTCATCGTGTAATGCTCCATCATCGGGTATGACGTGCATATTCAATCTCGCGCGCCAGTTGGCTTCGATGTCTACTCTCCGTGTTTCTGACCGGGAGGGACCGCCACGTCGGCCACCTGGTTGTCTCCATCGAGCAGTAACACGATTTTTTCTCCCTTAGGCAGGGCAGCCATTCTTTTGCGCATCGAAGGTCTGACCTCGAAATGCTGCTCTTGGCCTTCGCGGGTACGTATGGTAATGCGATTCTCCTGCAATGGAGTGATCACGGTGCCGAGGATTCTTTGCTGAGCGCCTTTTATAGGAGATTTCTTTTCCGGCACTTGGCCGGCTCGCTCCGCCGCTTGTTGGCTCGCGAAGTTCACATCCACGATCTGATTGGTTTCATCCACCATAAAGACCGCATCCACGCCGACGGGGATCGATGCCATCTTGCTGCGCGCTTGGGTGCGAATCCGATAACTCGTTTCTTTTCCGTCCTCGGTACGGATCAATGTCCTATCATGGCCGATCACCAGCGGCTGGGCGATCTGCCCTTTCAGTATCTGATGGTCGGTATGTCCCACCGGCTGTCCCGATTTATCCAACAGGTGATAGTCTACGAGCAGGTTTTGATCGTTCAGGGTCAACTCGATGACATCGCCGATTTTGATTTCAGGGAACCCCTTCTCTCTTGCCGCCTTCATCGGGATGAAACGAGGCGTCATCTCGCCGGTGTCGAGTTGGTATTGTTCACCTTTGATTTGCTCGACCGTACCCCTGACGTGACGTTGGCCTTGTAATGTCGGCGCCTCGCTTTCGCCCGCAGCGGCTATGGCGCCAAGGAACATAGTGAGCGCGACTCCTGCAATCGCCGTCCAATGTTGTCTCGTCATGACAGGCCTCCTTTGATCGGAAACAATGGTGTGTCTCTCTCGATCGCGACATCTGCTTCGTTCAGTTCAACGGTGATCAGGGCTCCGGAATCCCGTGGGTCTGGAAGGCCTGTTCCCGCCAGCGGACATGCTTCTCGCATCACAGGCCGGCGGCGGGAACACCAATGCTCAAAACGGATACTGCCGCGGGCGGTGCTGCACAGTGATCCATTGATCGGTCGTAAACTCGTCGATGATCCAGTCGCCACCGAACCGTCCGAGACCGCTATTCTTCTCGCCACCGAACGGATTGTTCGCGAGATCAGTGACCGGTTGATCGTTGACGTGGGTCATGCCGGCCTCCATTTGTAGAGCAAACGCGAGCCCGCGATTTTCATCCCGTGTGATGACGGACCCGGTCAGGCCGGCATCGGTGTCGTTGGCGACCCGCAAGGCTTCGGCTTCATCCTGCACTCTGATGATGGGAGCGACGGGACCGAAGATTTCTTCCCGCGCGATGGTCATCTTCATCGTGACAGCGGTGAAAATATGCGGCGGAATCACTAACCCCTTTGGCGCTCCACCCAGCATCTCCTTGGCTCCCTCTTTGCGGGCAGATTCGATGAGGGTCATGATTCCCTTGAACTGCTGCTGGTTGATGATAGGGCCGATGATCGTCTTCGGGTCCTTAGGGTCGCCCACCTTCAACCGCTTCACCCGCTCGACGTACCGATGCACAAACTCATCGTGAATGTCTTGATGCACAATGATGCGGTTGGCAATCATGCAAATCTGTCCCTGGTTGATGAATTTTCCGAACACGGCGGCATTGACCGCCACATCCATGTCCGCGTCGTCCAGGATCACCAACGGTCCGTTGCCTCCCAGTTCGAGCGCGACCTTCTTGATGACGGGACTCTTCATGCTATTGAGGCCGATCGTTCTGCCGACGGCGGTCGAGCCGGTGAACGAATTCAAGCGCGGGATGGGGTGTAAGGCGAACGGGGCCCCGATCTCCGAACCGGAGCCGACCACGACATTGAAGACTCCGGCCGGTAAACCGGCTTCTTCATAAATCTTCGCCAGCATGAGGCCGCCTGTAACGGGTGTATCGCTGGAAGGTTTTAGGACCACCGCGTTGCCTACGGCCACGGCGGGCGCCACGGAGCGGTTCGAAAGATGCATGGCAAAGTCCCACGGCCCGATAACCGCAATGACGCCTAGAGGTTTCTTGTACACCCGGCATTCCTTCCCCGGAATGTTGCCCGGCATGATATGGCCGATGACACGGTAGGGAGCGGCCATCGCCTGTTCCATAACATCCAGCACCGCCTGCCATTCGATTTCCGCTTTCATGCGGACGCTCCCGGACTCACGAATCGACCACTCGCAAATTTCGTCTTTGCGCGCCTTGACGATGTCGTAGGCATGACGAAGGACTTGAGCCCTCTCACCAGGAGACAGGGCCGCCCATGCTGGTTGAGCCTTCTTGGCGGATTCAAACGCACGATTGAGATCGTCTTCGCTGGCGCCGGGTATGTCGGCAAGGACCGTGCCGTCATAGGGATCGGTCACTCGCACCACATGAGAAGAGTGACCCGCTTCCCATCGCCCATCGATATACAACTTGTCATACCCCCTGTAGTGAGCCGGTGATGGATTGTCATGAGGCCTGTTCATGTGAATGAACCTTTCCTTTCACGGCGAGGAGAGCATGCATAGCCGAATCAGCGAAGACCAGGGAAGCGGAACAAGCGCCGAGCCCTACGGCAATGAATAGGTCATCCCAGGCCATGCGGCATACCCGTAAATCCGGCCCTCTGCGGTTTTTTCGATATTGATCCCGCCTACGAACGGCGTCGTCCCCGTGATACCTTTGAATGCGCCTCGTCCCCAGGAAAAGGTGAATTCTCCCTTGCACTCATCCTTTTTTCCGACACATCGCATTTCTCCATACGCGATGTCCTTGCCTTCGTGGGCGCTCATCATGCAGAGGGCGCTCTGCCGTTCCTCGCTGTTTTCACTCAGACGGACGGTGGCCTGACAGTCGATTTTTGCCGCATGAATCCTCGTATGGGCGGCTCCATCAGGATGCCGAATGAACATCGTCCCATTGATCATGCCTCTGAAGATTCTCTCCCCGTCTCCGAGATCCTCAATGATTCCGTTGCCGTTCCAGCTCGCGGTCGCCTCGCCCGCTTCGATGGTCTTGGCCTCGGCGCTGCCGAAGAATCCCACGCTCATAATGAGCAGGGTGGCGGTCGGTAGGATGGATTGTCTGAGTTGCATGGTCTCTCCCTTCATATTCAGGACCGTCAGGCAGCGGCAATCTTCGCCGCCAAGCTCGCGTTTCAATTTGGCTGTCACGACCCTAGACGGACGATCGGCTTGATCGTGACGCCCTTCTCGCTATCTTCCGCCGCCTCGTTGATCTGGTCCAGGCTATAAAATTTCACCAGCTTGTCGAACGGGAAACGGCCCTGCGCATACAGCTCCACGAGACTCGGAATAAAAAGATCCGGAACGCTGTCACCTTCGATAATCCCGATAATGCGCTTGCCGGTCGTCATGACCCCGTTCACATCGAAGCTGGCTTCGGTGCCCAACGCCGGCGCTCCGACGATACCGCAGGTCCCACGAATCGCCAGCCCGTCGATGGCCTGCCGCAGCACGGCTGGTCGACCGCTCGATTCGAGCGTGAAATCTGCGCCTCCGCCGGTGATCTTCCGCACGGCCTCGACGGGATCGGTTTCTTTGCTGTTCAAGGTATGGGTGGCTCCAAGTTCCTTAGCCAGCGCAAGCCGAGACGGCACGACATCCGCTGCGATGATGGTGGTTGCGCCGGCCACACGCGCGGCCATCACGGCGCTCAAGCCGACGGCTCCCCCTCCGAACGTGGCGAAGCTGCTGCCTGGTCTGACCTTCAGCGCATTCATCACAGCGCCTGCGCCGGTTTGAATGCCGCAGCCGAGTGGACCGAGCAGTTCCAGCGGCGCGGTGCTCGGGACCTTGACCACGTTGCGCTCATGGACTAGCGCAAACGTCCCGAACGACGATTGACCGAAGAAGTGGTCGTGGATCGACCCCTGCTTGTCGTGCGTGGCGGTACTCCCGTCTTCACGTGCCCCGCCGAAATTCAACGGGTAAAAATTCGCGCAGTAGGTCAAGTGGCCGTTCAGGCAGGGTTTGCAATGGCCGCACCACATATACGTCAACACGACATGGTCGCCCGTCGTGATTTTCTTGACGTTGCCGCCGAGCCGTTCGACGACGCCGGCGCCTTCGTGTCCGAGTACGACCGGCATCGGTACTGTATAGAGCTGATCGCGCGCGACCATATCGGTGTGGCACATGCCGGTCGCAACGACCCGAACCAGCACCTCGTCGGGACGCGGCTCTTCCAAGGCGAGTGTTTCGATCTGGAACGGCCCGCCCTTCTTGCGGATGACCGCCGCCTTGATCTCTCTGGTTGGAGTGTTCCGTATGTTGGCCATCTGGTTGCTCCTCGCGGGCGAAGGTCATTTGCGATCGCCCGACGTCGTGATCAGCGAATGTGACGCCGGATTGTCCGGGCCAGAATCACTTGACAACTCGCAACGGCATTCATGAATAATTCGGGCTAGCGATGGCGCCACCTCGTCATGACGTCGGCTTACCGTTGTCGGTAATTCGAATGCCGGATTTTCCAGGCGCAAGGATCCCGTTAGGGTCCAGAGCTTTCTTGAGCGTCCCATGGACGTTGCGCTGCACCTGACCGTAGGTGTGGGCCACCTTGTCCATAAAGGCTGTATTGACCCGGTACGTGCCGTAACCCTGCGCTGAAAACTCGCTTGGTACGCGGCCTTGGTCATGGCCGGATCCGTCCGGTCAAAGACCATGTCAAGGATGTGGTGCATGTCCCGCATGCCGACGATGAATTCACCGGTGTAATCGAGCCCATGCCTGCCAAGGATTTGCTTGGCGAGCTTCATCTGCTTGAGCGTCTCGCTCCCTCGCGCTTGCGAAACCGGTGCAAACCATAAGGAGCCACCGCCGCCGCGCCAGTTGTAGAGGTTGAATTCCCTCATGTCCATGCCGCCGCGCATCAAGACCGCCCGATAGCCGAATTGAGGATCGTCACCCACGTCTTCCTGCGTCAGGAATTTTGCCTTCCCGGATTTGCCGAAGGCGGCGGTCACAATTTTCCAATTCACGTCCACCTGCTCCTGCGTGCCATAGAGCGCGGCCGTGACGTTCCAGATGCCCATGTTATGATCCTTCACCAGGCGGCGAACGGCTTCATCCGAGATCGAACCGGGCCCGGAGACATAATCGCTCCGCTTG
>JAJFBJ010000143.1 GCA_020697375.1 Nitrospira sp.
GATTAGTCTCCCACTGCGCGCATCGACCGAGCACATTCTGATCGTGCGCGGTCTGCGAGCACAGGAGACTAACAGGCCGCCCTCCCGCTCCTCCCGTTTGACAGTCCCCAAACCCCTTTGCTACTCTCGCGCACATGAAGACGCACCGACCCCGAACTACCCCGGCATGAGCCCCACGAGTCAAATCACTCCCACCGGCATGGATATCCGCCAGTATCTCGAACGTAAGCGTGAGGACGTAGACGGTTATCTGCAATCGGTTATCCCGAGGGCCGATGCCATGCCCACAGCTCTGCATGAGAGCATGCGGTACAGCCTGTTCGCAGGGGGCAAGCGAGTCCGGCCCATTTTGGCGATTGCCGCGGCTGAAGCCGTCGGCGACGCAGGGCAGGCGGTGCTGCCGGTCGCCTCTTCACTGGAGCTGATTCATACCTATTCTCTCATTCACGACGATCTCCCGGCGATGGACAACGATGATTTTCGCCGCGGGAAGCCGACCAACCACAAGGTCTACGGCGAAGCCATGGCGATTTTGGCCGGAGATGCCCTGCTGACCATGGCCTTCGAGCTCTGCACCCGCGCTGATGCCGGACAGGGCCTGGATGCAGGCCGACAGGTCCGGCTGATTCAGGAACTAGCCGTCGGATCCGGCCATGCCGGCATGGTCGGGGGGCAGGTGCTCGACATTCAGGCGGAGAACAAAGACATCGATTTGACGACGCTGCAAACCATCCACAAACACAAGACCGGCATGCTGATCCGTGCCGCCGTGCGGATGGGCGCCATCACGGCCGGAGCCAGCGCGTCGCAACTCGACGATTTGACCGTCTACGCGGAGAACATCGGCCTGGCCTTCCAGATTGCCGACGACGTGCTGAACGTGACCGGAACGCGCGAGGAACTCGGAAAGAATCCCAACACCGACGTGCAGAGGGGCAAGAAAACTTATCCCACGTTTTACGGCGTCGAGGGCGCCAGACAACTGGCCGAAGATTGCGTGACCCGCGCCAACGACCGGCTCACATCCTTCGGCTCCAAGGCCGACCCCCTTCGCGAACTGGCGCGCTACATCTCCTCGCGGAAAAACTAACACATCAGGCGTTAGGCGCAGTCGATCTATGATAGTTCATCCACTCGATCATTTACGCCTCACGCCTTACCTCTTACCCCTTACGGTCCCATGAAGGCTCTCGTCACCGGCGCAACCGGCTTTATCGGCGGGGCCGTGGCGCGCGCGCTGGTCAAGGCAGGAGCCGAAGTCCGAGTGCTGTCCCGAAAAGGGGCGGACCTCCGGAACCTTGCCGGACTTTCCATCGAACAGGTCGATGGGGACTTGCGTGATCGCGATTCGCTCCGGCGCGCCCTGACCGGCTGCCGGCAGCTCTACCATGTCGCCGCGCATTACGCCCTCTGGGCCAAGGATCCCTCCATCTTCTACGACATTAATGTCACCGGCACGCGAACGCTCCTTGAAGCGGCCCGCGAGTCCGGCGTCGAACGCATCGTCTATTGCAGCACCATCGGCGCGATCGGCCTGCCGGAGGGCGGAGGGCTCGGGACGGAACAAGTCTCTGTTTCCATGAATCAAATGGCCGGCCATTACAAACGATCAAAATATCTGGCCGAACAGGAAGTGCTAAAACTCTCGCGGGAAGGGTTGCCCGTCGTCATCGTGAATCCCAGCGCGCCGGTCGGCGAGGCCGACGTGAAACCCACTCCCACCGGCCAGATCATCGTGGATTTCATGAAGGGCCGGATGCCCGCCTATATAGAAACCGGCATGAACCTGATCGACGTGGACGACGTGGCCCAGGGCCATTTACTGGCCATGCAGAAGGGACGCCTCGGCGAGCGCTACATCCTCGGCAACAAGAACCTGCTCCTCAATGAAGTGTTCGCGATCCTCAGCCGTCTCACGGGCGTCAAGGCCCCGACCATCAAGCTGCCGCGCATGGCCATTCTGCCCTTGGCCCACGCCAATCAATGGTTATCGAACCTCACCGGCTTGCCGCCACGCATTCCGCTTGAAGGCGTTCGCATGGCGAAGTACCAGATGCATTACGACTGCCGCAAGGCCATCACGGAACTGGGCCTCCCTCAAACGCCGGTCGAGGTCGCGCTGGAGAAGGCGGTGCGTTGGTTCCGCGAGCACAAGTACGCGTGAACGGATGCTGAAAAAGGCCCCCATCTGCGTTCTCGGCTCGACAGGAACCTCAACGTACCCCAAAGGGTACGCCTCCGGTCCCGTCAGCACCTGCGGCCTTGCCTCGGGCAGGGTCGCCTGTTGACGCGCCGGGGCGGGCGGATAAGAACGTTGCCTTTTTGAGCATCCTTTGACTCTTCCAAATGGAACTCGTCCTACTCCTATTCAAGACAGTGTTGTTTCGCCCCTACGTCTTCATCTTCCTCGCCGCGTTCCTGTTCTCTGCCATCGCCCTGATCGGCTGGCCGAGGACCTGGCGCTTTTGGCTCATCAGCTGGATGACCGCCTTCGTCTGTGAATTTTCTTCGACACGCAACGGCATCCCCTTCGGCTGGTACCATTACAACGATTCCACAGTCGGACAGGAACTATACCTCTCGAATATTCCCTTCATGGATTCGATCTCATTTTCCTTCCTACTGTACGCCAGCTATTGCCTGGCTCTGTTGTTTCTCCTGCCAATTCGATCACCATCCGGAACAAGCGCCGCGCCACGGCTTCCTATACTGAAGTTCGATCTGCCCTTGCGAACCTCCTGGCCGGTCTTTTTCCTGACCGTGCTGTTTTTTGTCTACATCGACATGGTGATCGATCCAGTGGCATTGCGGGGAGACCGGTGGTTCTTGGGCAAGATCTATTATTATCCCGTCCCGGGCTTGCATTTCGGCGTTCCGATCGCGAACTATGCCGGCTGGGCCGTCGTCGGGACGATTTCCCTCTTGCTGTATTTCCCTCTCGACCGTCGGGTCCGCAGCCCATTGCCGGCTCATCAATCCTCCACCACCCATCGGCTGCTGCTCGGTGGCGGACTCTATTACGGCGTGCTTGCGTTTAATCTCGCCGTGACGTTTTGGATCGGCGAAACGCTCCAGGGTACCACCGGCCTCTTGATGTACGTACCGGTCACGGCCATCCTCCTATTCCGGTTGTCGTCTCCTCCGATCACCACTGCGTAGTCTCACCGGCTTCCCGTCCATCGCATGCCCGCGCGATTGGCATTCATTCCAATGACTCTGTATATTGATACAGAGTCTCTAGTCCAGCTGCGAGGTGCGCACAAGGTGAGAAAACTTTGCGGGCTGCTGTTTTTTGGGTTCCTTGTCATTCTCGTAATCCTGGGATGGTTCGGGTATCAATCCTATACCACCGGGTTCAGCGCCAAGGACGAACCGAACGCATTGGAGGCCCTGATTGCCAGGCAGCTCCGGCATCTGGCAATCCCGATTGAAAACAGACGGCTCCGCAATCCCCTGCCCCTGACGCAGGATTTGCTCAAGGAAGCCCGGGCGCACTTCGCCGACCATTGCGCCCTTTGTCATGCCAACAACGGCAGCGGGCAAACCGTCATCGGCATGAATGTCTACCCGAAGGCGCTGGATCTTCGCTCGCCGGAAATTCAAAACATGTCCGACGGAGAGCTGTTTTTCATCATTCAAAACGGCATCCGTTTCACCGCCATGCCCGGCTGGGGCACCGGCGACCCGGCGATAGACAGCGGCAGCTGGCAACTCGTGCACTTCATTCGGCACTTGCCCAGCCTCACCGAAGAAGAACTGAACGAGATGAAGGAGTTGAACCCTAGGACCAAGAAGGAACTGGAGGAGGAATCCCTGTTCGACCAATTTCTCGGCGGCGACGATGCAGTCGCCTCCGGCGCCGCCGGCTCCCATCAACACTAAATCGCACCGGAAAGGATGGCCCCGTGACATTTTTACGACTCATCACCGCTGTTGCTCTGTTGATCTGTACGCCGGTCTTGGCCGCCGCGCATGGCAGCGGCCAGCACGTCCTTGGCGTCATCACCGTCATCGATGGAACCCATATGGAGGTCAAAACCCCTAAAGGACAGTCGGTTTCGGTACGGCTCACGGACAAAACCCATTACAAGTCGAAGAATCTTCGCAGGCCGAAGGGTCCTCCACAAGTTGGAGATCGCGTGGTGGTCGAGGCGGAGAAGGACACGAATGGGCTGATCGCCACCGAAGTCCATTTTTCGGATTCCAAGCCCAAAGAGACGCCATAAACGATCCATGCCGGTCTTTCGTCTTCAATCCAGCCAGCAAGCGGGTCCCGGCGGTGGCGGGATGCGGCCCGTCATCATGCGGGTACTGATCATGGGCGTCGCCGTCTTTTTGGCCGTGACCATCGTGCCCGGCATCGAATCGGCCAGCCTCGGCGCCGGCGTGGGAGCGGTGCTCGTGTTGACCCTGCTGAACGCGCTGATCCGTCCATTGCTGTATCTGCTCTCGCTGCCGTTGATCGTCATCTCGCTCGGGCTGTTCATGGTGGTCATCAATGCCCTGTTGCTGCAGCTCACCGCCGTTCTTGTGAAGGGATTTGTCGTCGCGGGATTCTGGGCCTCCTTCTGGGGCGCCCTCGTCATCAGCGTGGTCAGCGCCCTGCTCAACATGATCCTGGCCGTCGAGCACCGTCGGATCGAACCGATCGACCGGCCACAGCGTCCTCCGACGATCATCAATCCGGACTAACAGGATGCGGAAAAAGTCCGCCACCGGCGTTCTCGCATCGCTCAGAGGCTCAACGTACGGCTATGGGAAAAGAGCCTGTCTCGGCAGGCTCAGGATGGGCGGGTAAGAAGGGTGCCCTTTTTGCGCATCCTGCGGCCTATTCTGATCACGACAGGGCACACATGAGCTGATCGCGACGTATGGCGCAGCAATCGAGGTTTCCGCATTCTGCTAGGAGTCTGTCCAGTAGTCTTTCGTCGCGAGGCGAAGGAGTTGCCGGCGGATGCGAGGCCGCAGGCTCGAAAAAGGCGTATTCGCTGATGCGTTGAGGATTGGTACGGGCCGAGAACGACGCAGATGCCGGCAGATCATTCGTCGCGGCAAATGCCATTCCTCGCATGCCGGATCGAAAAAGATCATGGAGTGGACCGGCATTCCTTGAGTTGCCGCGGCTCGGCTGCTAGAATGCGCCCCGGCGCTTGATCTTCATACCCGGAGAGCGCATAACCTATAACGCGCGCCCTGTTCCGAACAAACCAGTGGTTCATGTTCATCAGCGTGCCATGCGCGAAAGTGAGCGGCCGGTGATTGCCTGCTTGCCCGGTAACATCCCGCACAGAGCCCAATGACTGCTTCCGCCGAACAAGCGAAATCCGCCGCCGAAACCCATCTTCTTCGTACGCTGACCTCCGTTCTCAACGGATTACCGGCGGATGCGGCGCTGACCGCGATTTTTCATCAGGAACAGGGTCCCCTCACGGCACAGGTGCATCGCGGCTTTACGCCTCGCGACGTGCAATCGATCGTTCGTACTCTGTCTTCGGAAAAGATCTTGACGGCGGTGCCTCCCGCAAACGATCCCGACGCCTCACGCACCATACGCCTGCGCCTGATCACCCCGGGCGCGAAATCACTGCTCGGCCTGCCGCTTCGCCATCGTCAACGAACCTATGGTTTTTTGGTGATTGGACGAAAAGACAACGCCGCCTATGCCAAAAAAGACAAGATCATGCTGGAGCAGGCCGGCGAGGACATCACCAAAGCCCTCGAACGGGATAACCTCTTCGACTTGAACATACTCCTGAGCCGTCCGCTGGTCGTGCAGGAACCTCTGCCGTCGATCGCGCCGGCGGATGTTTATACTGCGCCCACCTCCCATGCCACACCGGAGATCCAAGAGAAAATCGTCGCCCTGCTCAACGAACTGGGGCACATGCTGCCGTTCGACCGGGCCTGGATCGGAGGCTATGATCCCCTGGCGGGCAATGTGGAAGTGCTCGGTATCGCCGGAGAACAAAAAACCGATCCTAAAGATCAAAAGAAGGATCTCAAGGCGGGACAACGCCTGACCCTGGATGCATCCGCTGCCGGATGGGCGGTCCGTCATCGCAAGCCCCGCGTCGACCATGATCTGGCATCGACCCAGGGCCGCTTTCTCGACCATAAGCATTTGTATAAAGATCGGTTCCAATCGTCGCTCGTGCTGCCCTATTTTTTGCGGGGCCAGGTCGGGGGCACCATTACGCTGGCCTCAAAAGAGGCGGACCGTTTCTCGGTGGCCGATGCCCGCCTGCTCGAACCGATCAATCTCAAACTCGTCGATTTGCTGCAGGCCGCACCGCCCGCATCTTCAAGCGCCGCCAAGGCCGAAGGCACGAGTGACTCCGAGCCTGGCTCCACGGCATTGATTTCAGCGGAGCCCGTCATCAGGAAGCAGGAGCGTCAGGCCGCCATCGGCGAATTCAGCGCCTTTCTGGCCACTGAAATTCGCGAACCCCTGGCTTCGATTCGAGCTCAGCTGGAAGAAGTCACCGCGGAGGGCATTCTCGACTTCGACCCGCAGACCCGCGTGGAAAATGCCATGCGAGACCTGATCCGCATCGAAGCGATCCTCAACGAAATTCTCGATTTCGCCAAACCCCTGGACCTCAATCGCCGGCTCTGCCGCGTCCCTGAAATGGTCGAAAACGCCTTGACCGTGGTGGGCACCGAACTGGAAGCGACCCGTATCCAGGTCGCCAAAGACTATGCCGGGCTCCTTGCTCCGGTGCGGGCCGATGAAGCCAAGATGCAGCAGGTCTTTCTCAGCATTTTCAAGAATGCGATCGAGGCAATGACGCCGGGCGGCATCCTGACCATCTCAATGAGCAATCAGCGGGTGGGACGGCATTTGGAAGTCCAGGTTCTGATCAAAAACAACGGCACGCCGATCCCACCCGAACATGTGACCAAGGTATTCGAGCCGTTCTTTACGACAAAGCGGTCGGGCACCGGATTAGGCCTGGCCACAGTGAAAAAAATCGTCGAAGAACACCAGGGCAGCATCGCCATTTCCGGAACGCCCGGCGAAGGCACGACCGTCACCATGCGGCTCCCCGGTGTCAGCCGCGGCCCCGTACACCGTTATCGCGGACGTGGGCGTCGCCCGCCACGCCGCCCGACCGCCTGATCCGAGGCAGCCTTCTTTCCGCTTCAGCATTCCTCTTTTTACTACTGTGAAGTGCAGGGTCCTATCCATTTGCACACCTATGTATTCCTTTTCTATTCCCACGCCCTCCAAAGCGAGCAGGGTAGAGAGGTTTCTCCTGCGCGCAACCTTCTTACCCACCCAACCCGAGCGCGCCTAGACGCGCCCCAAACCCAAGCAAGGGCCTTCTGAGGCCGCGCGTTGCGCGAGCATAGAAACCTCCCTACCTTGCTCACTCCTCCCCCTTTATTCTTGACAGCGCTTCTCCGGACGGCTAATATTCGCGCACTCTTTAAGGCTTTTAGCGACTATCATCACCACCATACTTTCACATTCTTTCAAAGGAGTAAGGGTATGAAACTCGTGATCGGCACCGTGGCGACCCTTGCAGGCGTATTGTTTATGTTCTCGATGGCCTCCGCGAATCCAGGAATGCTGCCGAAGCATGAAGGCTATCCCATGAAGAACGACGGCAGCCCCGTAAATGGACAGGCGACGGCCAATGACCCCGGGCAGAAGGACGCACACGGCGCATCCACCTTGAGCAAATCTGCCGACTCCATCCATGCAGAGCAGAAGTTGATCAGGACGGATAATGCAAGGATCACCGAAGGCCAGGGAGCCGGCCAGTTGCCGAAGGTGCAGGGACCGCAGATCAAGATTGAGCCTCCAGTGAATTCCGCGACAAAGATCAACGAGAATCGGAAGATCGACTAGTTTTCCTTTCTCCATAAGAACGACAACAGGGGCCGCCGTCTTTCGACGGCGGCCCCTGGTTCATTGTGCATTTGTTTATTTGGCGATTTTCTTCTTAACCCCTCCGCCCGTCTGCAAACGAAACCGCCAGGGTTTTTTCGCCCACAGCCCCGCGTAATCCACGCCGATTCTGGGAAAGGCCCCGATCGCCTTTGGAGACAGGTGATCGCCCCAATCCTCAAACCACAAACCTTCCCTCCGCGTAAGGTCGAGACGGTTTAGAGTACGATCGATGCTGAATGCGCGGCAGAGCCTCCCAGGTCCATCGATGAGCCGACCCTCGACCTCAATCGCCCGAATGAGCACGGCCGCCGGAAACTCTTCGCTCTCCGTCACGACATTCAGACAATGATACATCCCGTAGATCAAATAGACGTAGGCCAGGCCGGCAGGCCCGAATAACACCTCGGTTCGCCTGGTTCGCCCTTTCGATGCATGGCAAGCCTTGTCCTGCGGCCCTACGTAGGCCTCGACTTCGATAATCCTGCCTGCGACCGGTCCTTGCCCCTTCTCACGGACGAGATATTTGCCGATCAACGACTTTGCGACCTGAACGGTAGGCCGGGCGAAAAAGTCACGTGGCAGCACGTTTGCACATTTTACCGGTAATGCCTCGCATGACATGCTCGTGTTCTGTATTCGGTCGGTGGAGATAAAGGGATAAGAACTGCCTGTACGCCCTTGTCCGTTCAGGCTCGGACGAGCTTACCATCCCAGGACATAGGCAAAGACCAACGGGGCCACGATCGTCGCATCGGATTCGATGATAAATTTCGGCGTCTCGACGCTCAGCTTTCCCCAAGTGATCTTTTCATTCGGAACCGCCCCGGAATACGAGCCATAGCTGGTCGTCGACTCGCTGATCTGACAAAAATATCCCCAGAGAGGAATGTCGTCCCTTCGCATGTCTTGTTGCAGCATCGGAACGACACAGATGGGAAAATCTCCCGCGATACCTCCGCCGATTTGAAAGAATCCGAGAGAATGGCTCTTCGTCACATCGACGTACCAGCCGGCCAGGCGCGTCATGTATTCAATGCCGCTCCGGACCGTATGGACTTGCTTTACCCTGCCGGTCATACAGTGCGCCGCATATACATTTCCGAGCGTGGAATCTTCCCAGCCCGGGACAAACAACGGAAGGTCCCGCTCGGCCGCCGCGCACATCCAACTGTCTGCCGGATCGATCTGATACGCCTCTCTGATCGCGCCGTTGCGGAGGAGTTGATAGAGAAATTCGTGGGGGAACGCCTGCTGTCCGGCTTGGTCTGCAGCCACCCATTCCTTGGCCACGGCGGCTTCGATACGGCGCATCGCTTCGGTTTCAGGGATACAGGTGTCCGTCACTCGATTGAGATGTCGATCCAGAAGCTGTTGCTCATCCGCCGCCGTCAACTCACGGTAGCGTGGAATACGCACATAGTGTTTTTGCGCCACAAGATTGAAAAGATCTTCCTCGAGGTTCGCGCCGGTGCAGGAAACGGCATGAACCTTGTCTTGGCGAATCATTTCCGCAAGGGATAATCCGAGTTCCGCCGTACTCATCGCGCCGGCCAGGGTCACGAGCATCTTGCCTCCGCCATCCAGGTGAGCGCGGTAGGCCTGCGCGGCGTCTTTCAGAGCCGCGGCATTGAAGTGCCGATAGTGATGATCGATAAATTGGGAGATGGTTTTCGGTTTCATCGCTGGGCATCCTCTTATTGGTCTCATGCCGGCACGTCGCGGTTCGCGGGCCTTTCAACTCTGGGGCCGGGCCCTCGCGCATACCGGATTTTCTTAACGACCGGAGGTTAAAAATACCACGCGAGACCACCCATCACAAAGCGGGGATTGCCCGGCACGAAATGTATGTCGGTTACTCCCGTCACTTCATTTCTGAGCCGCGAGTCAAAGGCGAATACGGCTTGCTCCCATTTCGTATTGAACAGGTTCTGAATGAAGAGGAACGCTTCGAGGTGTCCGTGCGCCAGTTTGACGGGAATGTGATAGCGCTCGGACAGATCGAAGTCCAACCAGGAGGGCGAGGTGATGCTCCGGTCCTCGATCAAGGGCCGCACCCCCATGTAGGTCGCTTGGAGTTGCGAGGTCAATCCCTCCGGCCATCGCAGAATCAACGCGCCGTAGCCGGTGAGTTTCGGGGCCAGAGGAATCGCATCGCCATTGGTAAATTCCGCCTGCGACCAGGTCAGGCTGCCGTTGAAATAGAGCGGCCCGGCGATCTGCCCTCGCGCCGCCACTTCCACCCCGCGCCGCCGCGTCGCCCCGCGAATTTCGGTCGTGCCCTCGTCGCCCACGAACAGCAGCTCGGACTTGAGATCGATGGCCCAGAGGGTGGCGATGAATTCCATACCCTCAGGCCCCCAGGGTTTCGATCGCGCTCCCACTTCATAGGTCTTGGCCCTGGCAAGCGGCGCCGATCCAGGAGCCACAGCGGAGCGCGCATCGTTGCTATGAAAGCCTTCGCCGTAATTGACGAACAACTCCGTGCGGAACCAGGGACCGAGAATCATATTGGCCTTGGGCAGCACGATCCCGCGGCTCGTCCTTCCGGCAGGCTGCTCGGGACAGTCAGCACAACGGTTGCGGACGTCGAAGGTGAAGACCTCGCTTCGCACCCCGCCGGTCAAGCGCATCCACGAAGTCGGCTGCACGTCCAATTTCACAAACGGCGAGTAGGAGGCTTCCAGGATATCCGTGTCGATCGTCGTGCCCAACGGGTTGCGTTTCGATTGGGGGCCGAGACGCGCATGAACGTCGTCCACCCGCGACTGCAGCCCGACCGTCACGGCGCTCTCCATGTCCATGATCCGGATCGGCTGCCGATAGCCGAGATCGCCTCCATACATCACCCGCCGGTCGGACTGCTGAATGCCGTCTCCATTGACCGGGTCATTGAGAAAGAAGGTGAAATTCGTAAAGAGATCGAACTTGTAGTATTGGCCATAGGCATTGGCGAAGAAGCGTCCGCCGGTCGGAGTATCGTAATGGTAGTTCAACCGCGCCGTGGAACGGAGCGTGTTCCCGCCCTCCGATGGGTCGATGGCTCCGAAACGGTCGAGTGATCCGTTCTGAACCGCCCTCAAGGGGATTTCCCCCGATGCATTCCATTGCGATTTCTGGAAGGTTCCCGTAAGGCTCAGCTCAGACCGAGGAGTCGGATTCATGGTCGCCTTCCCTAAAAGATTCGTCCGGAAATAGCGATTGTCATGCTGAAACGGCCCGTTGGTGTAATAGCTCTCAGCGGCAAACAGGGTCCGAACTTTGTCCTTCGTGGGAGAGAGCATCAAGAGATAGCGCTGGGTGTCGAATTGACCCCCGGCCGCCTGCACCATTCCTTCGCGGACCGCTTCGCGTGTCTTAAAATTGACCGCCCCCGCCGTCGCGAAGTCGCCGAATTCCACATGATAGGCCCCCTTGTACGCCTCCAATCCTTCGATGGTTTCCGGGATGATGAAATTCAAATCGGTATAGCCCTGGCCATGCGCATGGGAGCGAAAATTGATCGGCATGCCGTCGGTGAAGAATGCCACGTCGGTGCCGTGGTCTGCATCGAATCCGCGCAAAAAATACTGATCGGCCTTTCCTGCCCCGCCCGAATGCTCCACGGTGACTAGTCCGGGAATCAAACGCAGCACTTGCGCCGGGCGTCCCTGCGGTTGCATGACATATTCTTTATCGGGGATGAATTGCTGAGATGAGGCGGCGATCGGACGGTCGGCCTCGATGCTCACTTCCGGCACCTCGATATCCGGCAGGTCCGGATCGTGCGCCAGAAGGGGAACGGCCCAGAGAACCAGCCCGCACCACAAGGCACAGAGAGCGAAACGGCTCACCGACCGCTCACCGTAGCCCCTTGCCGGTGGTCGTCATGGTGAGTTTCCCATGCTTCACACCCTTGGCGCTCAGCAAGGCATCGGCGATCTTGCGGATGTCGGCCCCATTGCCTTTAGCGACCAGGACTTCGAGGCAATGATCATGGTCGAGATGCACATGCATGCCGGCCAGGATGCGGCCCTGAAAGTCGTGCTGGATGTGGGTGAGTTTGCTAGAGAGGTCCCGTACGTGATGATCGTAGACGAAGGTAATCGTCGCGACCGTTTCCTTGTTC
>JAJFBJ010000144.1 GCA_020697375.1 Nitrospira sp.
TGGAGTTGCTGGTCCAAAAGGACGAGTGGATTTCGCGCGATGGCCTTGTTGAGCGGCTGCTCCGCCTTGCGGTGCTGATACGAAATCATCCTCGGCCTCGTAGGGCATAACGACTTGGAATTTTCCGCTTTCAGCTCAATAACATTTGACCAGCGTACGCCAGGCGGACATAGACGCCTACCGTCGAAACCGCCAGTGAGCCTGAATTCTAGACTAGGTTAACCCCCTATGAGACCAACTGTCACGAAGTTGTGAGAGGTCGCCAGACGGGCTTCCATAGCCGATCGAGTCCCGGAGGAATCCCTGGAACTAGGGGCGCCGATAGCCATGGTTTCCCGCTAAGGGGCAATGCGCCGAAAAATTCTAGTTTCACCGGTTTTCAGAAAATACGGGTGCTCCACCCGAGACTATCCGAGATCCCCACACGGTGAGCATTTTATCTGACTGAAATTAATCGCCGGCATATCGGGAGAGTTACCCATATTACTCTTTTACTCTCTTCTCCGCCTCAGCTGCGGTTTGCTTCTGTAACGTCGTGTCGTCAAAGGAGGTGTCTTATGACACGCTTGCTGATCATCGTAGTTCTGACGTTCACCCTTCCCACCTTGGCCCACGCGAGCGACTACGAGACCGAATCGAGGTTGCTCGATCTTGAGCAGAGGACGCTCGATCTTAAATGGCAAGCCCTCGCCGCTGAACAGCGCGCGATCGACGCCGAGATGCAGACCGCCACGCGCGAGCGCAAGGCCGAGATTGCAGCCTGATTCGCTAAAGAGCTTGTGAACCAGAAAACTTTTTTGAAAGATATTCTAAGTAATACTTGAGAGTCGCTCGATCACTCTCTGAAAGAAGCTCTGGTTTGACATCACGGGCTATCAGACGTTCCGCGGCCAATATAAATTCAGCCGCGACTTCGATTTTGTCGACCTCCTTAAAAGGCCTATCTTCGTGCGACCACATAATCCTTCCCTTCGCTTTTCTCGTTGAGGCAAAAAGCAGTTTAATAACCCAAGGACTTTGGCGGTCCTAATTTATATCGAGGAGCCATTTCCCATGGGAGGCACGCCCTCTTTAGCAATTCGTCTACGCAGCTTTTTCTCTACTGGCCGCCACATCGGTCGCACCTCCGGCCTGCATGATATCCTGCGCCCGAGAAACGGCTTCGCTATCCTCGCAGTGCACCGCAATTAAGATACCGCCTTTTTCTAGGTGGCCTTCATAGCGCTTCGCTTCATATTCCGGAATTCCGATGCCGATGAGTCCCCCAGCAAGGCCACCTACGCTTGCACCGACTCCCATCCCGCTGAGCGTTGCCAAGAGCGGTCCTGCGGCGACTAGAATGCCCAGGCCTGGAATAGCCAATGTGCCGATTCCAGCAAGAAGACCGACCACACCGCCTAATACCCCTCCAGCAGTCGCGCCAGTGGCTGTCCCTTCGAGGGATTTGGTGTGCTTTTCAACCGCCAGTCCCTGATCTTGTTGATTGTGCGGGGCAAGTATCGACACTTCTGTCGAGGCAAAGCCGCCATGTCGTAGCTTGTCGATCAGGGACGCGGCTTCTCCATGCGTCCGTACAATCCCATATACTGCTTTAGTCATAGCTTCTCCTTAGTGTTTGGTAGCTTTAAGGTCGCTTAAGGTCTAACTTCTAATACATCCTCTATTCTTTTGGTGGTCATCGTACCGGCGATACCTTTAATTCGTTCGGCTTCGGACGCACTACGCACATGGCCTTTCAACACGACATGATCGGCCTCCGTTATGACGAGGACGTTCTTTGCGGCAAATGATAGATCTTCTCGCAACAAGGCTTGTCGAATACGCTGGGTGACGGCAACGTTGGCCTCACTTTCCGATTGATCAAGTGGCGTCACTGACTCTGCCTGTTTGTTTGCCTCACCTTCCCTCTTATTTGATGGTACTGCGGCCATCTGCTCAGCGTGCTTTTGTTCCGCCAGCGTTTTGCTCGTCGGTGAATCGGGTTTGACTTGATCCTTTTTGCTCTCAATTCGATTATCGCGATTGTCGCCCGCGGCTTCTTTCTGATCCCGACGTTCTTGAGCTGAACTCACCGGTGGTTTCTTTGGAGGTTGCGGGGAAGCGCTAGTGCTCGGTATCGTCCTGCGTTGATCAGTGGGCTGAACCGGTTCAGCGGTAATCCTTTTCTTTTCCTTCTCACAGCCGATAAATAGCATGCCGGCGATTATCACAAACATGAACATCCGCGTTGTCATATTAGCCCTCTTACACGAGTGTTATGGCCTGAAGCAGAGTGCAGGAATGTGCCCCTAACTCTTTAAGCGACGGGATTGGATTACTGAACGCGTATTCCGCCAACTGGGGCCCAGTCCCTCGCGACTTCGACGTATAGACCTAGTAAGTTGATCGCGAAGCCAAGTCAGCCGGCCCGGTCCTGTTAATGCGTTGAAGAGATACATAAGGATCCCCCCAAGAACCACAGTACCAATCAACATCCACAGTTCTTGTACTTCCCAGTCCATAGTCCACTGTCCATGCTAAGGCCACATCTCTTCTCAAATCACTGATTTGCGCACATCGCACCTAGAGCCCTCGTGAAGATAACTTAATACGCCGTAGACCTTCTGCCTATCGGTGTAACCCCGCGATAGGCAGGCCAAAGGACCCATGACCCTGGTAAGTGGCTAGGGAAGCCATTTGGGATCGAACGGTGACTCGGGCTATTTCTTCGAGCCTTTCCTCTTGTGAGAACCGAGAAAATGATCAAGGGAATAGCCGGAACCTGAATACACTTTCCTGGCACCACTGTTGTTGGCATAGCATGTGCAAATTTCACAAATGCTCCTGCCAGCGTTCTTGACAAAAGCTAAAAAGAACGACAAATAGAAAGGAGGTTCCCGTGAAAATTGCGCAAATTGCTCCGCTCTGGGAAAGCGTGCCCCCCAAGCTGTACGGCGGCACAGAACGAATCGTGTCCTATCTCACTGAGGAACTCGTGCAGCAAGGTCATGAGGTAACCCTCTTTGCCAGCGGCGATTCACAAACCACGGCTCGCCTCAGAGCAATGACGACGCAGGCTCTTCGACTCAGCGGCAGAGTCAATGGCGATGTACCCTTCACGCTAATGCAGGAAGTAGCCTTCGGAAAAGAAGCGGAAGAATTCGATATCATTCATTCTCATCTGGACTATTTAGGTTTTCCCATGGGTCGCCGCGCTCAGACTCCAGTCTTGACGACGCTCCATGGACAGCTTGATTTGGCCGAGCTATTTCCGATTTTCGAGGAGTTTGCCGATATGCCCCTGTGCTCGATTTCCAACGCCCAACGTCGTCCTTTGCCCCATCTGAATTGGCAGGGCACGGTGTATCATGGCCTGCCAGCCTGCTATCCGTTTTGCCCAGCGCCCGGTTCTTATCTCGCCTTTTTAGGACGCATGGCACCAGAGAAGCGACCTGATCATGCGATTGAAATTGCCCGTCGGGTTGGCATGCCGCTTCGAATGGCTGCGAAAGTCGATCCAGCCAATCGGGAGTATTTCACGACTGAGATTGAGCCACTATTAGAGGATCCACTGGTCGAGTACGTGGGAGAGATCAGCGATGCTGAAAAGGGCAATTTCTTGGGGAAGGCCGCGGCGGTGATTTGTCCCTATGACTGGCCGGAGCCGTTCGGACTGGTATTAATCGAGGCTCTCGCGTGTGGCACCCCCGTGCTCGCGTATCGACGGGGATCCATTCCGGAAATCATTGATGATGGCATCACGGGGTTCATCTGTGACGATCTCAATGAAATGGTCACAGCGGTAAGGCGAGTATCACTGATTCAGCGGCGGCACTGCAGACAGGCGTTCGAGGCGCGCTTTACGGTGGCACGTATGGCAAGGGACTACGTCGCGCTGTATGAAAACTTGCTCTCTACCAATCAGCGGCCGAGCCGCTTTATGAATGCCCGGGCGTTGCGCAACCGCCGGCATTTGACAAACGTTGTCCTCGACACGTTTCAGAAGAACGTCGCTTGATTTGCTTCGAGCTTGTATGGGCGATCAGTACAAAAAGGTTGTTGTTGCCCTGAACTGAAGGCATTGCATGGGGCCGAGGATGGGGCGAACCACGATCATGCGCTCAGCCTTCATCCTGAGCGTCCATCGGCCACGACACCACTCGGATTACGTGAACATGTTCAGTACACGCCACATGTATTGACGGACTCGCGTATAGTCCTTTTTGTCCATTTCAGGGAATCGGACCCCAAAATAGTTTGGCGCGATGGTTCTTATTTAAGCCGGTTAGGGCTCTTGGTTTGTCATTCTGGTCAGCATTGCTCATGCCGCGTGCGTTCCCTGGCTGACCAAAGAAATTTATCGAATGGCTACTGGCATTGATCCGATCATGTGCCGCTTGAAGCCTACATACTGCCCGGCGTGTCACGACTATCTACTTAGTCACAGCCGAGCAGCCTAATCGCTCAACCTGGGCGTGTTTATCCTGACCTGGGGTTTGTTAGTTCGCTGTCTCCCTAAACCTCTTTGAGATAGCAAACAGTTAGAATGCTCGCCTACCCGGCTGCTACCCTTTTAAGTCTGGGAGAAGCCTCCGACTGACCCGAAGGCTTCCCATGAAGCGACTCAGCGCTTCAAGACATGAGCGGCAACCCACTCTTTGGCTTCATGCGCAACGGTCACTAGAGCCTCAAGGTCGTTGAGACCAAATGAGGTACCATTGCGCCAGGCGCCGGACTGATCTTTGAACGGCCGAACAATGATTTCTTCTAGGTTCTTGAACGCTGGATGATTCTCCCCAATTGACGATGTGTTTTTATGCGGACCTCCCGGCGTGGGCAAAAAAACGTGTCAGGAACTATTCCTGGCGGCTGGCGGAAAGTTGCCTGGGCACGCGAAGAGTAGGCCGAATTTAAGACCTCCAACCGGAATGCCCGCAGGATCGATCGATCCTGCGGGGCAGTCTCCCCTCATGGTGTCGGTTGTATGGGCTGCGGTTCGCCGTAAAGGAAGTCATCCATCATGACGATGTCATGGGACCCATCATCATTTGGTCCCGGCGCAGTATCGCCGCTCGTGATTCGCACTCGCGTGATGCGCGCGTCAGTAAAGACGATGCCGAAGAAGGAGAGACTTCCGTCCCCCGGCGAGGCGGGGACAAAGCTGCTGAAGATCAGCCCTCCGTCGGTGCCAAAGCATTCGATGCGCGTGCTGGATTGACGGTTCCCGTTTTTATCGCCGGGCCCGCTTCCATCCGGAAGGTCAACGTCCGTGAAGACCGCCCCGAAGCCACTGACCTTTGCTGCCACAGCTCCGTTGGTTCCGGGCACAAAGAACAATGCCTCAGTGACGTTGCTGTCCACTGCGGTGAACAGCCGCTTAGGGGTGAAGGTGGTAAAGATGCCGCCGTAGGTCGGATTGTTGAAGAGCGTCGCTAGGCCGCCCTGAGGCCCACCCGAAGGGGGTGCCTGCGACAGGCCCGTCCCTGGTGTGGTGAACTGGGCGCCGCGCGTGTTCAGGAAGGTATTGAACGGCGTGACCGGCGCGGTCGTCGTATCGACGCCACCGCCGTCCCAGTTGATCTCTCGGCGACCGTCAGCGTGAGGCCCGTCGTTGCCATTGTTATTTCCTTTCAAGGCGATCCTGTACTGTTCGATCGTGTTCTGAATCGAAGCGATGTCTGGCCCGGCAGCCTGAAATACGGTCGGCGGCACGAAGTCTCTGCCGGTATTCTGTGCGCGAGCCATCCCCTCATCGGCGCCATCTCCGCAACTCATTAACGTGAACCCCATTCCGACTACAACAACCAGGTGCGCCGGGTTTAACAACTTCATGACCGTTCCTTGCTCGTTCTTTTTCGACAACACAGTTATATGTGAGAACCTCTTCATGACGATCCCTTCTGCGTCAAAAACACGCTAGCCATATTGTGATAATGCATTCGTGCTGTGAGCTCCCAAGACATCCGCTTCGCCCGGAGGGCTTCTGGCCCTTGAGAGGCAGGCCCTCCGTGGACGCATCTTCCGCGCAACCTTGAGATGGTAGAAGTGCGTGCGTACCATGGGTGTCCGCCGGCTGCCTCGAGGACAACAGTAGTTGACCGGTCGGTCAAAGTCAGGCGTTCAAAAAAACGCGTTCATCCTGAACGCGCCACACAAGAGCATCTCTTTCGGACCTGCTATCGCTTCGGGTGTACCCCTCGGCCGCTGGCCGCTACCGTCGAAGGAGTACGCACACTCGGCTTTGGAAGGGAACCAGTCCCCCCTGTGATTAAACGGACGAACCCTTTCCCCAAACGGCCGATCACCTCTGGATCGTTTTGGCTCTTAGCCAGCAAAACAATTCCCTGTATAAAGGCGACTAGAGCCTGAGCCGTGACATGCACATCCTGCTTGGGCACCTCCCCCGCGGCAATCGCAGCTTCGAGGGTCGTTTCGAGATAGCCTGCCAACTCGTGGAATACGGAATCAATCTTCCTTCGGATGTGCTCGTCCTGGGTACTCAGCTCAACCGCTAGATTTCCAAAGGGGCATCCCAGAACGTGTCCCGTTCGTGTCTTCACCCCACATTGCGTCTCATAAAAGAGTTCGACGCAACGTTCGACCCGTTTCAAGGGGGAATTCGTGCCACTCAGAACCTCCTTGATCACATGCTGACGGGTATCCGCCCATTGCTGGTCGATCGCGGCAAGGGTCAGATCCCGCTTGGACGGAAAGAAATGGTAAAAGCTGCCCTTCTTAACACCCGCGTGCTCGCAGATCTCTTGCACGCCCACATCCCCGTAGCTGCGGGCATACATGAGCTCCAGCGCGCTGCCGAGTAACTTCTCTTTTGCATTGCTCACCTGTCCCATAGATTTCTCAACTTGACCGACCGGTCAACTTTTACTGCATGGTGCTGACGCTGTCAAGAGTAAAATGAAGGGTCCGCAAGGGGTCCAAAAAATCGCGCCAAAGAACTTACGACGAGGAAAAGATTGCCTCTAGTTCTCCTTTCATTTCACCATAGCACTCGCAACAGATGTCCTTAAGACCATCTTTGTCGAGAACCTCTATGTGGCCCCTAGCAATGGCGCCGGACTGACGAATATCTTCGTCCGTAATTACGTACACATTGGACGGCGCCTCTGAGATTGGTTGTTCGCGGCGCATCGCGATGCTGACGGAGTCTTCCTCCGAGCGCCGCATCGCGATGCTGACGGAGTCTTCCTCCGAGCGCCTGTTTTCGTTCCCACAGAAACTATCCGTCCCGCAGATGTGCTGACCAGCGGTTTGTTAGTTCGCATTCGCCACTGAAAACCCCGAAATTTAAGACAGTTAATTTGTTTACCTACCGGGGGATGCTACCGGACTTGATTGATTTGTGGTCCTCTATCCTGCAATTAATCGCCAGTTAAAAGGCGTGGGCAGCCTCCACAGTACCGATTCCACCGAGTTTCCTGGACTACACCTTCAAACCAAAGGGAAACGTGTCCGCGAACGCGTGGACAATCAGGGAAGAGCGTTTGCGGGCAGTCAGCTACAATTTCAGATTTACGTGTCACGCCGAGAGCCCGAGCTAACAGCCAGCGTC
>JAJFBJ010000036.1 GCA_020697375.1 Nitrospira sp.
CGCAGCCGCGGCGACATGAACGACCAGATCCATCCGGGTCCGCAGATCCGGCGCGCGGCGGGACTCGGCCTCGCGTTTCTCTTCGCCGGCGCTACGGTGGCGGGTGTCCCGCCCTTGTCGGGTTTTCTTGGAAAGTTGATGCTGCTGCAAAGCACGGAAGGCGCGATGGCCGTTGTGCTGGTCTGGACGGTCATTCTGGCCACGAGCCTGCTCATGCTGGTGGGCTGCGCGCGAGCCGGCAGCATCGTGCTCTGGAATGTGACGGATCTTCTCCCGTCCGATCCAGCGCATGCCCCGCGCGCGGGCGAATGGATGGCGTTGGCGGCGCTCGCGACCTGCAGCCTGCTCCTCGTCCTGTTCGCGGCTCCCATCACTCGCTACACGGATGAGACGGCGGCGCAATTGCTCTCGCCCTCCTCCTACATCGAGGCGGTTCTCGGCCCCCAGCGGGATGGTCTTGTCCGGCCCCATACGGCGGGAGGCTTGCGGTGAAGAAGGCGTTTCCATTCCCGTTGCTGTCGCTGGCGCTCGCGGCCTGCTGGCTTATCTTGACCGAGGTTTCACCGGCTCAAGCAGCCCTGGCGCTCGTTCTTGCGGTCGCCATTCCCCACCTGACGGCGCCGTTCCTCGCAGAGCTGTCGGGTATTCGTTCGTTTGGAACCGCCTTACGTCTCGCCGGATTGGTCGCGTGGGACATCGTGCTGGCGAACATTACGGTCGCGCGCCTGGTGCTCGGGCCGGTCGACAGACTGCGGCCTGGCTTCCTGCGCGTGCCGCTTGCGGTGACTCACCCGCATGCCATCGCGCTGCTGGCCAGCATCGTGTCTATCGTTCCCGGCTCGCTGTCGATCGCGGTCACGCCGGATTCCCGCACGTTACTCTTGCACGTGCTCCACCTCGAAGACGAAAAGCAGTTCATCGACAGGATCAAGGAGCGCTACGAGCGCCCCATCATGGATATGTTGGAATGTTGCTGCTGATCGTCATGGACATTCACCAGTCCACCTCTCTGTTCTTCGAAGCAGCGCTCCTGATCGCGATGATCGGATTCGTAGCCACCGCGGCATTGGCCCGTTATCTTGCCCGCGGCAACATTGGAGAGTGATCCCATGCTGGACGTCATCGTCTCGATGCTGCTGCTGGTCGGCAGCTTCTTCATTCTGGTCGGCGCAATCGGCCTGGTTCGCCTGCCCGATTTTTTCATGCGGCTGCATGGCCCGACGAAGTCTACGACCTTGGGTGTCGGCGGCATGCTGCTGGCCGCCATCGTCCATGCCGCCGGACGTGACTTCAGCCTGCGTGAACTTCTCATCACGCTGTTTCTGTTCGTGACCGCGCCGGTCAGCGCCTATCTGCTGGGGCAGGCGGGCCTGCGCCGCCGGGTCACGTCGCGCGCTCCGCTCCCGGATGATGTGCCCGGTCTCGACCGTTAGCGCGCGCGATCCACGGAACCTTCTACCTAGGCGCATCGGTCGTCCTCATCGGCTGGCCATTACATCAATCGGTTCCTGAACATCCAGGCCGAGAACGGCAGGGTGACGGCTGCGATGGCGGCCAGCGCCAGCATTTCACGCGCCAGCTGCGATATGACGGCCCCCTCCAGGTAAACCTGATGCGCAATGCTGATTGCGTACCGCAGGGGATTGATCAAAGTGAAATATTGCATTACCTCCGGCATGTTGGCGATCGGAGCCGTGAGGCCGGACAGGAGAATGAACGGCATCAGGAAAATGAACGACATGATCATCGCCTGCTGCATGTTCCGGGCGAGCGATGAAATGAACAGGCCGATCCCGACCGCCGCCGCGAGAAACAGCGCCAGGCCCAGATACAGCGTCACGTAGGAACCGGCGAAGGGAATCCGAAACCACAGCTGCGCGACCACCAACACCAGGGAGGCTTGCGTGGCGCCGATGAGCATGGCGGGAACAGCCTTGCCGATCATGATTTCGGCGGGACGGATCGGCGTCACCAGGAGCTGGTCGAAGGTTCCTTCCTCCCGCTCGCGGGCGACCGACATCGCGGTGAGCTGAAGCGTCATCATCATCGTGATCATGCCGATCATCGAGGGGATCATGTTCCAGCGCGTTTCGAGGCCGGGATTGTACCAGGCCCGCGTGGAGACTCGCAGCGGGGTTCCGGGGAGGCCGCGAGACGCCCGCCATTCCTCGCCGAACGCGGCGGCGATGGTACTGACATAGCCCTGGGCGATTCCAGCCGTATTGGTATTCCGCCCGTCGGCGATAATCTGCAGCGAAGCCGGAACTCCCGCATTCAACTGCTTTTCAAAATCCTGTCCGATGGTCAGGACGATCAGCACGCGTTGATCGTCGATGTATTCGGCAATCTGTCCCGTGCGCCGCAGGGTTGCCACCCGAGTAAAGATGCCCGAGCCGTCGAGCTCCGCAGCGAGGGCGCGGGAGGCCGCGCTATGGTCATGGTCGAGCAGGGCATAGGGCACGTGATTCAAGTCGTAGGTGGCGGCATAGCCGAAGATGAAGGTTTGCAGGAGGGGCGGGGCCAACAGGCTGATCCGGCTTTTCGGATCCTTCAGGATCGCCAGCAGTTCCTTGCGCATCAACGCGACTATCCTGAGCAGGGATTCGAGCATGGAGACCTCAGCCGATGGTTTTGCGGGTGGCGACGACCGACAGCGTCATCAACAGCGCCGCCATGAGGATGAGTACGGCGGCATTCGGAAGAATGATACCGGGGATGTCACCGGCAAGAAACAGCGTTTGGAGCAGGGCGACGAAGTAGCGCGCCGGAAAGACATAGGTGATGATTTGGATGGCCCAGGGCATGCTGCGCAGGTCGAACATGAAGCCGGAAAGCATCAAGGCGGGAAGGTAGGTGAGGATCATGGTGAGCTGGCTCGCGATGAACTGGCTCTTGGTCACGGATGAGATCAGGAGGCCGATCCCGAGCGCAACCAGGAGGTAGAGCGAGGAGACGAACACGAGAATGCCGAGCGAACCGCGCAGGGGCACATCGAACAGGATTTTGCTGCCGATCACTGATAGGGCCAGACCAAGCAGACCCAGCAGGAAATAGGGCAGGGTCTTGCCGAGCAGGATTTCACCGGAGCGCACGGGAGTGACGAACAGGGCTTCGAAGGTCCCGCGCTCCCATTCGCGCGCCACGACGAGAGATGTGAGCAGCGCGCCGATCAGCGTCATGACCAGGACGATGAGGCCGGGGACGAGAAAATAGGTGCTGTTGTTCGCGTCGTTAAACCAGAGGCGGCTTTCTACGCTGATCGGCGGAGCCGCGATGACCCGGCCGCGAGCCGCCTCCCGCGCCATCCAGGCGCTGATCGCGCCCTGCGCATAGCCCAGCGAAATCCTCGCGGTATTGGCGTCGGTGCCATGCACGAGAACTTGGATTTCGGCCCGGCCGATCGCCGTCCGGCGGGCGAAGTCCGGCGGAATGCGGATAATGGCGTTGACTGTTTTATCGAGGAGCAAACGCTCCGCTTCCGCCATCGTCTTGACCGGCACTACCTTGAAATAACCGGACAGCTCGAAGCCTGATGCCGCCCCGCGCGCCTCGGCGGACGTCTCTTCCATGACGATTGCGACGGGCAGATTCTTGATGTCGAAGGACAGGCCGTAGCCGAACAGCACGAGCAGCATGATCGGCATGATGATGCCGACCGTGATGCTGCTCGGGTCGCGAAACACTTGATAGGTTTCCTTGCGGATCAGTGCGGCGATCCGCCGCAGCCGGCCACGTCGTCGAACTGAAGCATGCTCGGCGGTCATGTGGCGGTCCCGGCGCTGTCAGGATTCCGTTTGTTCCGCCCTGCCTCGACGATGGCGATGAAGGCCTCCTCCATTGTCGGCGCATGGTCAGGTCCGGCTTGGGCATGCGCGCGGATTTCTGCCGGTGTCCCTTCGGCCAGGGCGCGACCGCCGTCGAGAATGATGACCCGGTCGCAATACTCGGCCTCTTCCATGAAATGGGTGGTGACGATCACTGTGACGCCCTGTTCGGAAAGCGAGGTAATGCGCCCCCAGAATTCCCGCCTGGCCAGCGGGTCGGCGCCGCTCGTCGCTTCGTCGAGGAACAGGATTTCAGGCTCATGGAGCAGCGCGACCCCCATCGCGAGCCGCTGCTTGAACCCGCCAGGCAGCTGGCCGCTCGGCAACCGGGAAAACCGATTCAACTCGAACTGGCGTTTCGCCCAGGCGACGCGCTCGCTCTTGCGCGAGCCCCGCAGGCCGTAGGCGCTGGCGAAGAATTCGAGGTTCTCATCGACCGACAGTTGGCCGTAGAGCGAAAACTTCTGAGCTACGTAGCCGAGCCGCTGACGGGCTTCCGCGCGCGATGTCCGGAGATCCGCGCCCGCCACCCGCAAGGTTCCCTGGGAGGCGGGTAGCAGACCGCAAAGCATGCGGAAGGTCGTGCTCTTGCCTGCGCCGTTCGGGCCGAGGAGGCCGTAGATTTCGCCCCTGCCGACGCTGAAGCTGACATGGTCCACAGCGGTGAAGCGACCGAACGTGCGCACGAGATCATTCACTTCGACGGCCATGCCGCCGGCCTTGCCGGTTTGCGGCCTCGCGAGCGTCATCGCGGTGCGACGGTCTCCGGCCGCGACGGCACGGAAGAGCATCATGAAGCCGTCTTCGAAACGAGGCGGGACGGCGGTGAGCGTCACCACCGTCTCCTCCGTCTTCAGCGGGCGCTGATCCTCGGAATCTGCGCGCACGATCCGAACCTCGCCTGCCTCCGGAACGGCATCGATTACGCCTGGCTGCTGGAACAGTCGCGCCTGAAGAGAGGCCGCCGACATGCCGGCGATTGGTCTGGTCGTAAAGGTGCAGCCGACAGCCCTTCCGGTGATGTCGCCGGGCGGTCCCTGTGCCAGGACCTTCCCTTCATGCATCACCACGCTGTGCTCGCAACGCTCGGCCTCGTCGAGATACGAGGTGCTGACGAGGACGGTGAGGCGTTCTTCCCGCACCAGTTGGAAGACGATCTCCCACAGCTCGCGGCGCGAAAGTGGATCGACTCCGACGGTCGGTTCATCGAGCAAAAGCAGTTCCGGCCGGCGCACCAGGGTGCAGGCAAGACCAAGCTTCTGTTTCATGCCCCCGGATAACTTGCCGGCGAGGCGTTCGCGAAACGGGCCGAGTTGGGTCATCTCCATGAGGCGGGGATACCTCTCCTTGCGCTGCTTCGCCGCGACCCCGTGCAGGTCGGCGTAGAGGTCGAGGTTCTCCTGCACGCTCAGGTCCTCATAGAGACCGAACTTTTGTGGCATATAGCCGATGCGGTCCTGGACCGGTTGAGGATCGGCCGCGACGTTGAAGCCTATGACCTCCAACTCTCCCTCGTCCGCCTTCATGAGCCCGCATATCAGGCGAAGCAGCGTGGTCTTGCCGGCGCCGTCCGGGCCGATCAGGGCTGTGAGCGTTCCTGCCTTCCCCTCGAAGGACACGCCGTCGAGGGCATGCACGATCTCGCCCGTATTTCGCCGGAACGTCTTATGGATGTTCCGCGCCGTCACCAAAGAAGCAGGGGCGGAGGCGCTCATGGTTGCCCCGTTGGATCTTGTCTTGCAGCTGGAGCCGCATCCAATAAAGTCACTGTGGCGGGCATACCGAGGCGAAGCTGATTCTCGGGATCTTCGACGAAGACCCGCACTTCGTACACGAGGCTGGTGCGGAGATCTTCCGTCTGCACGGTCTTCGGCGTGAACTCGGCCACCGGGGAGATGAAGCCGACCCATCCATCGAGCGGGCGATCCGGGAAACTGTCCGACGTCACCCTGGCCCGCATGCCGGGGCTCACATGCCCGAGGCTCGGCTCGGATACGTAGGTTCGCACCCATTTGGTGCCGGTCATCGCCAGTGAGAATACGGGTCGTACCGGTGAGGCCATTTCACCCGGCTCCATCAGACGGGAGCGGACGATCGCATCGAACGGAGCGATGAGCTCGGCGTCTCTGAGCTGCTGCCGAGCCAAAGCGAGCTGCGCCTCAGCGCTCAGCAACTGGGCTTCGGCCTGCGCGATTTCTTCAGCCCTTGGTCCGGCGATGGCCAGATCCAGCGCGCGCCGCTTGACCTCCACCTGGGCTTTGGCCACCGCGGCCGCCGTCCGCGCTGCATCGACCTCCTGGGGGCTGACCGCGGAGTCACCGAAGATGGCTTCGTGTCGCCTGTATTGCGTGTTCGTGTTCACGGCATCGGCCTTGGCGGCTTCAAGGTTCGCCCTGGCCTGGGCGATCTCCTCCGGCCGGCTGCCGTTCCGCAGGCGGTCGAGTACGGCCCGTTGGCTCGCCAGGGCCGCTTCGGCCTGATGGACCAGCGGGGCCAATCGACTGGTATCCAGCCGGGCAAGCACTTGTCCCTTGCGGACCCTGTCTCCTTCTTCGACGAGGATCTCGGCGATACGTTCGCTTCCGTTAAAGGGCACGGCTGCCTGCCGGAGGTCGACGTTGCCGTAGAGGGTCAACGCCGCATCGGCTTGCGGGCGATGCAGGTACCACCATGCCGCCGCGGATACCATGCCTCCCAGCAGGATGAGGGCGAGGATCACGCGGAGAGACCTCTTCACCGGGAACCTTTCGATCGGTCGTTTATGCAGAGGGGCGGCAAGCTTCTCCGCCCGAAAATTCGGCGGGCATGGCCTGAGCGATGCATGGATGAGGATGGTGGCAGGAGGCTGAGCGCATGCTGTCGGTTGATGAATGGGATAGGCATGTCGGGCAGACACTATAATATGTGCTCCGATCGCGCCGCAATGCAGGATCGGCCAAGACATGGATTCCAAGAGGCTGCGGTTGGCAGATCTCCACCGATGAGAGTATCTTTAGCAAGCTGCAGAAAAACTGGGATCAGGAATGAATACCCTGCAGCCTGCTAATGGCGACCGGACCCTCTTCGATGTGGTCCGGGGAAAGCGAGTTGATGATGATGACGACAGCGGCGTATCAAGCCAAAATGTTTCATCTCAAGGGCCTGAAGGGCATTTCGGACCGAACCCTCGATGTGCACGTCACGCTCTATGAAGGATATGTCCAGGCGTCGAATCGTCTGACCGAACGTATCGGCCGTTATCTAAAAAATGGTCGGGTCGACCAGGCCGAGATGCCGGCCTTCTCGGAACTGACCCGTCGCCTCGGGTATGAGTACAACGGGATGGTCCTCCATGAATATTATTTCGGGAACCTCAAGCGCCATGTCACGAAGGATCCGCAGCCGTCCGCCGCGTTCATCAAGGCGGCGGAAGAGACCTTCGGCAGTTATGATGCATGGAAGGGAGATTTCATCAGCACGGCGAACATGCGGGGCGTGGGATGGACGATTTGCTACCACAATCCGATCAACGGTCGTTTATCGAACCAATGGGTCTCTCTGCATCAGATCGGGACGGTGGCAGGCTTCAGCCCATTGCTCGTCCTGGATTTGTGGGAACATGCCTACCTTCTGGACAGCAAGGGGGATCGGCCCAGTTACATCGAGTCCTTTTTCTTGAACATCGACTGGGACGTCATCGACGAACGTTTACGAGTGGGCGCGACCTCCTTTTTGGAGGGGCGCAGACGAGAAATGTACGGCTACCCGGAATAGACGCGAAGCTGATCTCCATTTGAGGTGTTGATCAACGATGCCGCCGAGCTGGACGAACAGGGAAACTCCCGGGACGCCGTGGACGCTTCTCACCGCATGGCACACCGGCTGCCTGCTGATGTGCCTGGGCGGTTGCGGGCTGTTCCAACAGGAGGAAGTGGTCTACCTGAAGGAAGCTGAGAAGCTCCATGCCACACAGGACGAGGTCAAACGGCGATTGGGAAACCCTCGTGTCACGAAGGCCTTACCGAACGGTGACATGGTGTGGCTCTATCACATCTGGACGAATACCGGTGGCGACCTCAACGGTCCCGGCACCACCTTCTGCGATCAATACAGCCTGCGTTTCGATCGGGAGGCCATCCTCCGCGAGTGGAAGCATCAAGGCTGCTGAAGCAGGTACTACGATCGGACCGCAGCGCGAGTCACCGTCCCTCCGTCCTCAAGAACCCGGCAAATCTCTCTCCTGTAGCGCCGATAGATTTCCTCGTTCCTGCATTCCGCTCCTCTCATGGATCCACTACGTACTCCATACATCCTAATGGCAGGATAAAGAAGCCGCTGTGCATCCCCTCCAGGGATTCTCCTAGTTATCCTCCGGCGTCATTGCTGCCCTAATAGGGCCGGGAAAAGCATCCATCAGTAGTGACTCATATATGTAGGGAATGGAGATGACGGATCTAAGTCGGGTCGAGGCTGTGATCCTGAAACAAAATCCTGGCCCTTTGGCATTCCGCGACATTTCAGTACATGGTCTCTCTGAGCGGTGAAGATCAGCCAGACCGCGTGGCAGTCAGAAGGAACCTTGCAGGGATTGATCCTCAGGGGTAGCGCTGGTTGTAGCGGGTTGTCTTGATCAACGTGAGTGATGAAAGGCGCGCCATGCCGGTCACTTTAATCAACGTGTTTTCGGTCCCGAAGGGCAGAGAAGATGAATTCGTGAAATGGTGGCAAGACGTGAAGGCCAATATCACCAAGCAGCCGGGATTCATGAGTGGAAAGTTTCATAAGAGCATCAAGCCCGACGGCAAATTCAACTTCATCAATGTCGCGATATGGGAAAACGAAGACCTGTACTGGAAAGCCTATGAAAAGAGCGCGGCGCCCATGAAGTCAACGCTGGAAGCCATGGGCGGTGAAATGGTACCGGCGCTCTATCGCGTCGAGTTCGAATACTGATCCAATCTTTGCGAGCAGGATGTTGAAAAAGCGGCAGGCTCAGGGCGGGGGGTAAGAATGTCACGCTTCGCCTCTTTGCTCGCTGCGGCCGCGACCGGGACAAGACGCGTCTTGGCGCGCCGAGGGTTAGGCGGGTAAGAAGGTCGCCATTTTGAACATCCTGCGTATGAATTGTTCGCGCGCACACAGTCGAACATGTGATCGCCTGGAACATTCCAGATCGTTTCTCAACAGCCTGATGGAACAAAAGCCCGGCGCCCGGTTCGGAGCCGATCATGCGCTCGCTGAACGAGCATTATCCGCAGGCTGTCGTCACGGGAGGCAATAGGTGGACGGGCATCTTTGGCCGTTGGCTTTATATTCCTTCGCAGTCCTCGCGATCGTGGCCGGCATGATCGGCATCTCGGCTCTCCTCGGAGAACGCCACCGGGAAAGATCCACCGACGATCCCTATGAATCCGGTATTCCCGTAACTGGTCAAGCCCATCTACGTGTGCCGGTTCAGTTTTACTTGATGGCCATATTATTCGTGATTTTCGACATGGAAGCGGCGTTCATTTTTGCATGGGCCGTAGCCCTGCCCGAGGTCGGCTGGCTCGGATTCGGAGAAATGCTGGTCTTCATCGCGGTCCTCTTCATCGCGCTGATTTATTTGTGGAGGGTCGGCGCGCTGGAGTGGGGAACCCCATCTCCATCGGTTCATACAGCGAGGAAGGAGCGGCAAGATGCGTTGGTGGCTCACTAAACCGGAACAGGAACAGCCGGGCGGTCAACCTAAGAGGCAGGGGGACGGCGGGTCAATGGACGAGGCGATCCGTCGGAGCGTCGTCATGGCGAAGCTTCAAGATCTCGTGGCATGGGGTCGGAAGAATTCCTTGTGGCCGTTCAACTTCGGGCTGTCCTGCTGCTACGTGGAGATGGCGACCAGCCTCACCAGTCAATACGACATCGCGCGGTTCGGAGCAGAGGTGGTTCGCGGCTCGCCCAGGGAGGCCGATGTGATGGTCATCGCGGGGACCGTGTTCATCAAGGTTGCGCCCGTCATACAGCGTCTGCACCAGCAAATGATGGAACCTCGCTGGGTCATCTCCATGGGGTCCTGCGCCAATTCAGGAGGCATGTACGATATCTATTCGGTCGTCCAGGGTGTCGATAGTTTCCTGCCGGTGGATGTGTATTTGCCCGGCTGTCCTCCGCCGCCGCATACCTTCATGGAAGGCCTGCTCCTGTTGCAGGAAAAAGTGGCGCAGGAGCGGCGTCCGCTGAGCTGGGTCGCGGGAAATCAGACCGTGCAGCGGCCGATCATGCCCTCGCGTCGCGATCTCAAGCGAGAGGAGAGGCGGCAAGCGACCGACCTGCCGTCCGTAGACCGGCTCCGGGGGGATACCTGACATGCCGCCGGCTACCATGAATCTGCCTGCGATTTGCGAGACCTTGGGACATCGTTTCACCGCGGAGAATTTTATCCGCGAGGAGTCCTGCGACGGCATTCCCACGCTGTGGGTATCCCGCGGCATGGTCCATGGGGTGCTCCGCTATCTGAAGGAAGAAGTGGAGCGGCCCTACAGGATGCTCTATGACCTCAGCGCCATCGATGAGCGCGTCCGGCGCGAGCGGAGGCATCACCCGCCGAGCGACTTTACGGTTTTCTACCATCTGCTCTCGTTCGATCGAAACGAAGACATTCGTCTCAAGGTCTCCCTCACCGGTTCGGCGCTTTCGCTCGAGACCATCACGGATCTCTGGCCCGCCGCGAACTGGTACGAGCGTGAAGTATGGGACATGTTCGGTATCACCTTCAAAGGCCATCCCCACCTGCGGCGGATCCTGATGCCGCATACCTGGGTGGGTCACCCGCTCAGAAAAGATCATCCTGCCCGCGCCACGGAAATGGGGCGTTTTCATTTGACCGAGGAAAAGCAGGCAGCCGAAGAGGAAGCGCTGACCTTCCGCCCCGAGGACTGGGGAATGGCGCGCTCCCGAGGGTCGTCCGATTTCATGTTTCTCAATCTGGGCCCTGCGCACACAGGCACACACGGTATCCTGCGGCTGGTCTTGCAATTGGACGGCGAAGAGATCGTGGATGTCGTGCCGGATATCGGCTTCCACCACCGCGGCGCCGAGAAGATGGGGGAGCGTCAGACCTGGCACACCTATATCCCCTACACGGACCGGGTGGACTATCTGGGTGGTGTCATGAACGAGCTTCCCTATGTTCTCGCGGTGGAGAAGCTGGCCGGTATCGAGGTCCCGGACCGGGCCAAGGTCATCCGGGTCATGATGGCGGAATTCTTCCGTCTCGCGAGTCACCTCGTCTGGTATGGGACATTCGCTCAGGATGTCGGGCAACTTTCCCCGGTCTTTTATATGTTCACCGACCGGGAACGTATCTTCGACATTGTCGAGGCCGTTTGCGGCGGCCGCATGCATCCGGAATGGTTTCGCATCGGCGGGGTGGCGCAGGATCTTCCCGAAGGATGGGACAAGCTGGTGCGGCAGTTCCTGGACTATTTACCGCCGCGATTGGCGGAGTACGACGCGATGGTCATGCAGAACCCGATCTTCAAGGCCCGCACGCAGGGAATCGGCCGGTATTCAAAAGAGGAAGCCATCGAGTGGGGCATGACTGGCCCTGGTTTGCGCGCCACCGGGATCGACTGGGATTTTCGAAAAAAGCGGCCCTATTCCGGGTACGACCAGTTCGAGTTCGACATTCCTGTCGCGCAGCAGGGCGACTGTTACGACCGCTCCGTCGTGCGGGTGGAGGAAATGCGGCAGAGCCTCCGGATCATCGAGCAATGTCTCAAGAACATGCCGGCCGGACCCTACAAGGCGCACCATCCGCTCGCGACGCCGCCGCTCAAGGAACGGACGATGCACGATATCGAGACCCTGATCACGCATTTCCTCGCTGTCAGCTGGGGCCCGGTCATTCCGCCCGGCGAAGCCTTCGTCGGAATCGAGGCTACCAAGGGCAACAATGGATACTACTTAATCAGCGACGGCAACACGTCGCCCTATCGGGTACGGATCCGCACGCCGTCCTTTCCGCATATGCAGATGGTGCCGCTCATTTCGAAAGGGCTGCTGCTCTCCGATTTGCTGGCCATTCTGGGCAGCGTCGATTTCGTCTTGTCGGATGTGGACCGTTGACGGGCGCGATGGAGGACGACTGTACGTAACATGCTGACGGAAGAAGAACGACGGGAGATCGAAACCGAGCTCAAACTGTATCCGGACAAGCGGGCCGGATGCGTGGAAGCCATGAAGGTCGTCCAGCGCCACCGTGGCTGGGTCTCGGATGAGAGTTTGAGAAGTCTTGCCACGCTGCTCGGGATGACCTGCGAGGACCTGGACGGCGTGGCGACGTTCTATAACCTGATCTTCCGCAAGCCTGTGGGCAAGCACGTCATCCTCCTGTGCGACAGCATCAGTTGCTGGATCAAGGGCTGCGACGCCATGCGAGGACATCTTAAATCCAGGGTGGGTCTGTCGATGGGACAGACCAGCGCCGACGGTCGGTTCACGCTCCTGCCGATCGTGTGCCTTGGAGCCTGCGACCGCGCTCCGGTGATGATGATCGACGACGATCTCCATGAAGACCTGACCGCTGAGAAAATCGACCGCATCGTAGAGCACTACCCATAGGAGACTGTTCGCTCATGGAACGCCCTCTCACCCAACGCATCAGGCCGAATGCCGATCCACCGGGCTTGGCCAAGTATGAGGAAACGGGCGGATACGAGGCGGCTCGCAAGGCCATCCATACGATGACCCCGCAGGAGGTGCAGAAGCTGGTGACCGATTCCACCTTGCGCGGCCGCGGTGGAGCGGGTTTCGCGACCGGCTTGAAATGGAGCTTCGTGCCGATGGGACCGGACGCGCCTCGACCTAAATATCTCGTGGCGAACGCCGACGAGATGGAGCCGGGCGCCTTCAAGGATCGATTGCTTTTGGAAGGCGATCCTCACCAGATGATCGAAAGCATGATCGTCAGCGCCTATGCGATCCAGGCCGACGTGGGCTATATCTTTCTTCGCTGGGCCTACAAGCTAGCCGCCGAGCGGCTGCACCACGCCATGGCCGAGGCTCGCGCTCGCGGCTATCTGGGCCGCAACATTTTTGGGTCAGCGTTCAGCTTTGAGCTCCATCTGCATACCAGCGCGGGCCGCTACATCTGCGGCGAAGAGACGGCGCTTCTCAATGCCCTTGAGGGCAAACGCGCGATCCCGCGTTCCAAACCTCCCTTTCCGCAGACATCCGGGCTCTGGGGGAAACCGACGGTCGTTCAAAACGTGGAGACCCTGTACAACGTCCCGCACATCATCCTGCATGGCGCCGAATGGTACCGCGGGCTAGGGCGCGGGCGTGATGGTGGAACGAAACTTTACGGAATCAGCGGAAACGTGAAACGTCCGGGAGCCTGGGAACTGCCCATGGGGACGACCATCCGGACTCTGTTGGATGAGCATGCGGGCGGTATGCGAGACGGGTTTTCGCTTCGAGGCCTGCTTCCAGGAGGGGCGTCTACGGCATTCCTGCTGGAAAAACATCTCGACCTGCCGATGGACTTCGAATCGATCCCGCAAGCGGGCAGTCGTATGGGCACCGGCACGATGGTCGTCCTGGATGACCGTACCTGTCCGGTCGGGTTCATGCGGAATCTCGAACATTTTTTTGCGCAGGAATCCTGTGGCTGGTGCACGCCCTGTTGGGAAGGGCTGTCCTGGACTGAGCGCATTCTTGAAGGCCTGGAAGAGGGACGCGGCCGGCCGGATGATCTCGACCTGCTGTCGATGCATACCAGGCTCATCGGCCCGGGGCGAACTTTTTGCGCCCTTGCGCCAGGCGCCATGGATCCTCTGCAGAGCGCGCTGAAATATTTTCGAGCCGACTTCGAGCGGCACATCGATGAACAACGTTGTCCCTGGATAGGACAGGGCGCCATGGCAGGAGCAAGGGGATGAGCAAGATCCTCGTCGATGGCTGGCCATACGAAGTCTCTCCGCAACAGAATCTGTTGGCGGCTTGTCTTTCGCTCGGCTTCAACCTCCCGTACTTCTGTTGGCACCCCGCCCTGGGTTCAGTGGGAGCCTGCCGGCAATGCGCCGTCAAGCAGTTCAAGGACGAGCATGATCAGAGCGGTCGTCTGGTCATGGCATGCATGACCGCTGCGTCGGACGGCGCACGCATTTCACTCGACGACCCGGAGGCAAAAGAGTTTCGCGCCGGCGTGATCGAATGGCTGATGGCCAACCATCCCCATGACTGTCCCGTTTGCGACGAAGGCGGCGAATGCCATCTTCAGGACATGACCGTTATGACCGGACATGCGTACCGCCGGTATCAATTCAAAAAACGCACGTTCCGTAACCAAAACCTCGGCCCCTTCATCACCCATGAGATGAATCGCTGCATCCAATGCTATCGCTGTGTGCGGTTCTACCGGGATTATGCAGGCGGCGGGGACCTCAACGCCTTCGCCTCGGCGAACCATGTCTTTTTCGGACGGCATGAGGACGGCACCCTGGAAAACCTGTTCAGCGGAAATCTGGTCGAAGTCTGTCCAACGGGCGTGTTCACCGATAAGACGTTGATGCGGCATTATATCCGCAAGTGGGATTTGCAAACGTCGCCTTCTCTGTGCCTGCATTGCAGCCTCGGCTGCAATACGATCCCAGGAGAACGGAAGGGGTTCGTCCGGCGCATCTTGAATCGTTTCAACAGCCAGGTGAATGGCTATTTCCTTTGCGACCGGGGACGGTTCGGCTATGAATTCGTGAACAGCGACCGGCGCCTTCGCCACATTCAGGCCCGTCCGAAGCGGGCTGCCTCATTGGCGCTGGTCGAGCGAGAATGGCTGATGCAAAAGGTGGCCACTTTGCTGGCCGCCCCGAATGCTGTGATCGGAATCGGCTCTCCACGAGCTTCTCTCGAATCCAACTTCGCGCTTCGCACCCTGGTGGGGCCTGGTCGATTCCATACCGGCGTCGCCGCTTCCGACGGGCGTCTTGTCGAATCGGTGTTGGATGTATTGAAGCGGGGTTCCGTCGGCGCGGCCTCGATATCCGACGTGGAACAGGCCGACGCCGTGCTGATCCTGGGCGAAGATGTGATCAATAGCGCCCCGCGTCTTGCGCTGGCGGTTCGCCAATCCATACGACAACAGCCGATGCAACAGGCGGACGATCTCAAAATTCCCCGCTGGGATGACGCCGCGGTCCGGAACGTTACGCAGACACAATGCGGTCCGTTGTTCATCGCGATTCCTGGCGACGGCGGAGAGTTGGGGGCTGTGGCCAGGGAAATCTACCATGCCGCCCCCGACGATGTGGCCCGGCTTGGTTTCGCCGTCGCGCATTTCCTCGACCCGGATGCGCCTGTCCCGCCGGGTTTGCCGCAGGCGGTCGCGGAGCTGGCTCAACGCATTGCGGACGCGTTGCGGAGCGCCGAGCGACCGGTGGTTATTTCCGGGACCGGATGCCGGAGCGAGCCCGTCATCCAGGCTGCGGCCCAGGTGGCTTGGTCCCTCAAACGGCAAGGGCGTGCGCCGCATCTCTGCTACAGCCTTCCGGAATGTAACAGTTTCGGGCTTGCGCTCATGGGGGGGCATTCTCTCGAGGACGCGTTCGAAGCCATGAAGGAACCAACGGTGCAGGCCGTGATCATTTTGGAGAACGATCTGTACCGCCGTGCCGATCATGCCAAGGTGGACGCCTTCTTGGACCGGGGCAAACCGGTCATCCTGCTGGACCAGCTGGAACAGCCGACGGCATTGAGGGCGGACGTCCTGCTACCGGCCGGCACGTTTGCCGAATCGGACGGGACGCTGGTCAACAACGAGGGCCGCGCGCAGCGCTTCTATCAAGTGTTCGTGCCGGACGACGCCGTCCAGGAAAGTTGGCGCTGGATCAGGGACATGGCCGTCGCCTCCCGCCGGTTTGATTTGAAGGAGATGGCTGGATGGAAGGAGTTCGATGAAGTGGTCCGTGCGATGTCACAATGGTTGCCATGCTTCCGCCGGCTCACGGAATTGGCTCCCCCTGCAGACTATCGGCCGGCCGGGCAGAAGATTCCTCGCCAGACATTTCGCGTGACCGGGCGCACCGCCATCCGGCCGCTTCCCATGCTCGAGCATCCGATGCAGGAGCCGAAGCCGCCGGATGATCCGGATTCCCCACTGGCCTTCTCCATGGAAGGCTATCAAGGGCAGCCTCCCTCTCCGCTGGTACCCCGGTACTGGGCGCCAGGCTGGAACTCGGTGCAATCACTGAATAAGTTCCAGTCCGAAGTAGGAGGTCCCCTGTATGACGAGAACCCCGGCATCCGGCTACTTGAACCGTCCGATTCGCCGGAGTCGCGGTATTTCACCACTGTCCCGGAGCCCTTCCGTCCGCGTGAGGGAACCTGGTTGCTCTTGCCGCTCTGGCGTATTTTCGGCAGCGAGGAATTGAGCGCCCAGGCCCAGACCCTGACTGAGCGGGTTCCAACGGCTTCGCTGGCCTTGCACCCTGATGATGCGCGCAGCCTGGCTGTGCAGGCGGGCGGCCTTGTGGAGGTCGCGGTTGCGGGGCGGCGGGGCAAAGTGCCAGTGATGATTGATCCGGCCATGCCTGCAGGCGCCGCCGGTCTCACGATGGTTCACGAGTGGTCCAATGTTCGGCTCCCCGAGTGGAGTCAGCTCACCGTTGCGGGAACACATGAATGAGTTTTTCGTGACAGTCGGGGGCATCGTCCTATTACTGACGGTTCTGCTGACGTTCGCTGCCATGCTCATTTGGGTGGAGCGGCGGCTGTTGGGGCTCTGGCAGGATCGCTACGGTCCGAATCGGGTGGGCGCGTTCGGCCTGCTGCAAGTGATGGCGGATATGGTCAAGATCTTCATGAAAGAAGATTGGATTCCGGCATTCGCTGACAAGTCGGTATTCATTCTGGCGCCTGCCATCATCGTGATGACGATCCTGCTGTCGTTCGTGGTCTTGCCCATCACCCCGTCGTTCGTCGTCGCCGACTTGAACGTGGGGCTGTTGTTCGTCCTGGCCATGTCATCCCTGACCGCCTACAGCACGGTGTTGGCGGGATGGGCGTCCAACAGTAAGTACGCGCTGCTCGGAGGGCTGAGGGCTTCAGCCCAAATGCTGAGCTATGAAGTGTTTATGGGACTGTCCGTCATGGGCGTGGTGATGCTGGCCGGTTCGTTCAACCTTCGGGAAATCGTCGAGGCCCAGCAAGGACTGTGGTTTTGCATCCCGCAGTTCCTGGGGTTTCTGTTGTTCCTGATCGCCGGGTTGGCGGAAACCAGGAGGGTCCCGTTCGACATCCCGGAAGCCGAAGCTGAACTCGTCGCGGGTTACCACACTGAGTATTCCGGCATGAAGTTCGGCATGTTTTTCGTGGGTGAGTATCTCGGCGTCCTCCTCATTTCGGCCTTGATCGTCGTGCTGTTCTTTGGAGGCTGGCAAGGGCCCTGGCTGCCGCCGTCCCTGTGGTTTTTCATCAAGACCTCGATGTTCATCGCGCTCTTCATCCTCATACGGGCGACCCTGCCGAGGCTGCGCTTCGACCAATTGATGGCGTTTGGATGGAAGGCCATGCTTCCGCTGGCGTTGGTGAACCTGATCGTCACGAGCGCCTTGGTTCTCGCACATCGGACCGCTACGTAGCTTCTGGAGGCCTATGCTGGACATACTCAAGGGATTCTGGCTCGTCTTTCTGCATGCCTTCACTCGTCGGGCGACGGTGGAGTACCCGGATGAGCGGCCCTATCTGCCTCCCCGCTGGCGCGGCCGCATCATCCTGTCTCGTGACCCCGACGGCGAAGAACGCTGTGTCGGCTGCTATCTCTGCGCGGTGGCTTGCCCCGTGGATTGCATCGCGCTTCAAGCGACGGAAGATGACTCGGGACGCCGATATCCGGAATGGTTCCGCATCAATTTTTCTCGTTGCATCTTCTGCGGCTATTGCGAAGAAGCCTGCCCGACCTATGCCATTCAGCTGACCACCGACTACGAGATGAGCGAATACGACCGTCGCAACCTGGTGTACGAAAAGGAAGACTTGATGATCAATGGGACAGGCAAATATCCCGAATACAATTTTTACCGGGTATCCGGCGTCGATATCGGAGGAAAAGACAAGGGAGAGGCCGAACGGGAAGCGGCGCCCGTAGATGTACGAAGCTTGATGCCGTGATCTCGGCGATTTGAGCAGCCGACGGGAACCGATATCGCGCGGGACGACGCTTGACAAGGCCGTCAAAGAGCGCCAGCAACTGTCCAAGACGTGGCTCCACGGGTGGAAGCATGAATGCATTGTTTTATATCACGGCAATGGTCGGCGTAATTTCGACCGGCATGGTCATCACGAGGCTTAACGCCGTCCATGCCCTGTTGTATCTCATCGTCTCGTTTTTAGCCGTGGCAATGATATTCGTGCTTCTCGGGGCGCCTTTCGTGGCGGCCTTGGAAGTCATTATTTATGCCGGGGCGATCATGGTGCTGTTCCTGTTTGTGGTGATGATGCTGAATCAAGGATCCGTGACGGTCGAGCAGGAACGACGCTGGCTCAAGCCTGGTATGTGGGCCGGTCCCTCTCTGCTCTCTCTCATCCTGCTCGGGGAACTGCTCTACCTGTTCGGTACCGGAACGGTCAGCCAGGGTGACGACAATATGGTCCACGTGGAGGTAAAACAGGTCAGCAAAGTGCTGCTTGGCCCATACCTGATCGGGGTCGAGCTGGCTTCCATGCTCCTGCTTCCCGGCCTGGTAGGGGCCTATCATCTGGGTCGTCGCCTCACGAAGGCGGGAGACTGACCATGGCGGCGGCGACTCTCTCTCTTCCCTTCGAGCAAGGCTTACTCCTTTCCGGAGTGCTGTTCGGACTTGGCCTGCTCGGCCTGCTCGTGCGCCGTAACATCATCTTCATGCTCATGACAGTCGAGATCATGCTGAACGCCGCAGGACTTGCCTTCGTCGTGGCCGGAGCCCGCTGGGGCCAGGCCGACGGGCAGGTCATGTTCATCTTCATCCTTACGCTGGCGGCGGCGGAGGTTTCCGTCGGGTTGGCGATCCTGTTGCTATTTTACCGTCAGTTCCATCTGCTTGACGCCGACGCGGCCAGCGAAATGTGGGGCTAGGATGCTAGATCTCCTGTGGCTGGTTCCGGCTCTCCCGCTTCTGGGGTTCGCTTCTCTGGCCATCGCCGGTGGATGGTGCTCCCGCCGGCTCCTGACCGTGATTGGAGTCGGCTCGGTCACCGGGTCGATGCTCGCCGCCGGGCTTGTCGGTTTGGATTTCCTGCGATCGATCGATTCATCTCCCGCCTATAGCCAAACGCTCTGGACCTGGATGAGCGTCTCCGGCTTCGCGCCGACGATCGGGTTCTCTCTTGATGCCCTGTCACTGGTCATGATGCTGGTAATTACGGTCGTGAGCCTGCTCATCCATGTTTATTCCACCGAGTTCTTGATCGACGACGAGGGCTACCGCCGGTTCTTCGCCTACATGAATCTCTTCGTCGCCGCGATGTTGACCCTGGTGCTGGCGGACAACCTGGCGCTGCTCTATCTCGGGTGGGAAGGCGTCGGGCTTTGCAGTTATCTGCTGATCGGATTTTGGTACAGCGATCCGGAGAACGGCCAGGCGGCACAGAAGGCCTTCATCGTGACACGTCTGGGGGATGTCGCATTGGCGATCGGATTGTTTCTTCTATTCGCCCACCTGGGCACGTTGAACATCCGGGAACTTCTGGAGCGCGCCGCTTCGGAATGGCCGGTGGGATCGACTCTCGCGGTTGCGGCCGCGGCATTACTGCTGGGCGGCGCCGTCGGGAAATCTGCACAGCTTCCGTTGCAGACCTGGCTGCCTGATGCGATGGCCGGTCCCAGCCCTGTGAGCGCCCTCATCCATGCGGCCACCATGGTCACTGCCGGGGTCTACCTCATCGCACGCATGCATGAACTCTACAGTCTGGCGCCCTCCGTTCAGACGGCGGTGGCGGTCATCGGCGCCCTGACCCTGTTGCTTGCCGCCTGCAGCGCCCTGGTGCAGCGAGACCTGAAACGGGCGCTCGCGTACTCCACAATCAGCCAGATCGGGTACATGTTCCTGGCCCTCGGGGTGGGAGCCTGGACGGCGGCGATGTTCCATTTCATGACCCATGCCTTCTTCAAGGCGCTGCTCTTCCTTTCCGCCGGAGCGGTGATCGTCAGTCTCCATCAAGAGCATGACATCTACGCGATGGGCGGTCTCAGGAAAATACTGCCATGGTGTTTTTGGACATTCTTAATCGGAGCGGCATCGCTGGCCGGATTCCCGTTGGTTACTGCAGGTTTTTACAGCAAGGATGCAATCCTCATGGAGGCCTGGGCCTCTCCCATGGGCGGACCTTGGCTCTGGACCGCCGGGATGCTCGGGGCCTTGATCACCGCGCTTTACAGTTTTCGCCTGGTATTTGTCGTCTTTTTCGGCCGACAGGGAACCGAAGTCCGTTCGAGACCAGGCTCTGCGATGAGGCTGCCGCTCGCCATTCTCGCGGGACTGTCGCTCATTGCGGGTTTTGTCGAGCTTCCCAAGGTATTGGGGGATGTCCGCATCTTCAGCCGGCTGATGGGTCATGCGCTGCCATTGTCCGGGCATGCACAGATTTCCACTGCAACGGAAATAATCTTTCTGATTCTCACCATGGTGGTATCCCTGCTGGGAATACTGATCGCCTATCTGCTGTTTCTCCGGCTGCCTGGCCTTGCAAACGCATTGGCCGGCACAGGCTGGGGCGGAGCCCTCTCTCGATTCTGGTTCGAAGGCTGGGGGATCGACCGTCTCTACGGCCTGCTGTTCGTCCGCCCATTTCTTCGGGCAGCCAGAGCCAACAAGGATGATCTGATCGAGCAGGTCTATCGATTCGTGACGTGGCTTTGCCGGCTGTCTTATGGCGCGCTCCGGGAGACGCAAACCGGACAGGTCCGCTGGTATGCCGCTGTACTTGCGAGTGGATCGATCGCGATTGTCGCGCTGGTGATGTGGTTATGATTTTAGCCTGGTTGATCATCATTCTGTTGATTGCCGGAGTGCTGGCCTGGCTGCTTGAACGCCGCGGTCCCCATTGGCCGCGCTGGGTTTCTCTGGCGGCATTGACCATCGATCTCGTCATGGGGCTCTATCTCTGGAGCGCAAGGGGCAACCCATCGGATGTCACTCAAGGAGGATCCTGGCTAGTCGACATCTCCGCCCAATGGATACCCCGGTTCGGCATCAATCTGCACCTTGCGATGGACGGGTTGAGTCTGCTGCTGGTCCTGCTCGCTCTGTTCCTCGGCATCATGTCCGTGGCGGCTTCCTGGACGGAAATCACTTCAAAAGTGGGATTTTTTCACTTCAATCTTCTATGGGTATTGGCTGGTGTGGTGGGTGTTTTCATTGCGATGGACCTGTTTCTCTTTTTCGTCTTCTGGGAAGTGATGCTGGTGCCCATGTATTTCCTGATCAGCATCTGGGGACATGAAAACCGGGTCTATGCCGCAACGAAGTTCTTTCTCTTTACCCAGGCGGGAAGCCTGTTGATGCTGATTGCGATTCTGGGCTTGGCCTTTATCCATTATCAGCAGCGCGGCTCGTTCACGTTTGACTATACGTCTCTCTTGGGCACCCCCATCGATTCTGCCGTGGCGATGTGGCTTATGCTGGGATTCTTCGCAGCCTTCGCCGTGAAACTCCCGGTGGTGCCCTTCCACACCTGGCTTCCGGACGCCCATACCGAGGCTCCGACAGCAGGCAGCGTCATCCTAGCCGGACTCTTGCTGAAGACCGGGGCATACGGCCTCCTCCGATTTGCCGTACCGTTGTTTCCCGAGGCGGCGCAGACCTTTGCCCCCGTCGCAATGGGCTTGGGCGTGATCGGTATTTTGTATGGAGGAGTCCTCGCATTCGCGCAAACCGATCTGAAGCGCCTCGTGGCCTATAGCAGCATCAGCCACATGGGGTTCGTGCTTATCGGCATTTTTGCCTGGAACGTAATCGCATTGGAAGGAGCGGCCATGCAGATGCTCGCGCATGGAGTGACGACCGGAGCGTTGTTCATCGTGGTGGGGGCCTTGCAGGAACGTCTCCACACCCGCGACATGCGCCGTATGGGCGGGCTCTGGGGTACCCTGCCGAGATTCGGGGCCATCGGTCTCTTTTTTACCGTCGCATCACTCGGACTGCCTGGCTTGGGAAACTTCGTGGGCGAATTCCTGGTGCTGTTGGGAACCTACCGGGTGAGCATTCCCATGACGGTGCTTGCCTCGTTGGGATTTGTGGTTGCCACCATCTACTCACTGGCCTTGGTCCAGCAGACCTTTCACGGGCAGTCTCGTGAGCGGTGGCTCGTCCAGGACCTGACCCCACGTTTTCTGATTCTCCTGGGCGCAATGATCGTGCTGCAGGTGTGGTTGGGGCTGTATCCTCAGCCGGTGCTAGAAACCGCCGACCAAGCTTTCAAGGGCTTGTACGGACTGGGGGATGGAGCCGCCATGTTATCGAGGAGATAACCATGGTTCAGACAGATGTCATCGCGCTTCTTCCATTACTGATCACGGCGATATCATCGCTGATCGTGCTACTGCTCGCGGCGTTCAGCCGTAACCACTTGCTGGCCGCCGGCGTGACCTCGCTCGGATTGACCGCGGCGCTGGCCGCCCTTCCTCTCGCTTCTCTGGTTGCCCCGCGGCCAGTCACGTCGCTGCTCATGGTGGACGCCTACGCGGTTTTCTACATGGGTCTCCTGCTCGCGGCAAGCTTGGCGATCACCGGTTTGTCGTACGGCTATCTGAAAAAAAGAGAAGGGCAACTGGAAGAGTTTTATGTACTTCTGCTTCTTGCGACGCTCGGCGCGATCACGCTGGTCGCCGCGACACATTTCGCGTCTTTCTTTCTTGGCCTGGAACTCCTCAGCATTTCGATCTATGTCCTGATCGCCTATGTGCGGACCGACAAATTGTCCTTGGAAGCAGCACTCAAGTATTTGATCCTCTCCGGCACTTCATCCGCATTTCTGCTGCTGGGCATGGCCTTGCTGTACTTTCAATCCGGCACGATGGGATTCGCCGGTATGGCCTCAGCGCTGGATCACCAGGCGGAAATGCCCTTACCCTTCCTCGTCGGCCTGGCGCTGATCCTGACCGGAGTGGGCTTCAAGTTGGCCGTAGTGCCGTTCCACATGTGGGCGCCCGATGTATATCAAGGCGCCCCGGCTCCTGTGGCGGCCTTCGTCGCGACCGTCTCGAAAGGCGCGATGTTTGCGTTGCTCCTTCGCTATTTCACGGAGATTGCGGCGTTTCGATCAGGGGAGCTCTGGTGGATCTTGGCCGGGATCGCCGCCCTGTCCATGTTCGTCGGTAACGTCCTGGCTCTGCTGCAGGATAACGTCAAGCGCCTGCTGGCCTATTCATCGATCGCTCACCTTGGATACTTGTTGATTGCCTTCTTGGCAAGCGGGCCTCTGGCGGTGGAAGCCGTGACGGTCTATCTGGTGGCCTATTTCATCACGACCCTCGGCGCCTTCGGTGTCGTCGGCGTCTTGTCCAAGTCGGGACGAGAAGCCGATACCATGGAGGACTATCGGGCTCTGTTCTGGAGGCGGCCTTGGGTGGCCGCGGCATTCGCGTTCATGCTGTTGTCGCTGGCGGGAATTCCACTCACCGCCGGCTTCGTCGGGAAATTTTATGTCATTGCGGCAGGAGCCGGATCAGCTCTATGGCTGCTGCTCCTGCTGCTGGCGGTCAATAGCGTCATCGGCCTGTTTTATTACCTGCGCGTCATCGTCATCATGTCTGCTGATCGGGGGCGCGACGGCCGGCTAGTTCAGGAAGCCCGTGCCATGCCTGCTTCATTTGCCGATGGCCTGATACTGGCTACCCTGAGCGGGCTGCTGTTCTGGCTCGGCCTCTATCCGGCGCCGTTGATCGCTCTGGTGCAGATCATGGAGCGGAGTCTGGCGGGATAACGACAATGCTTTGGAAAGGGAACGACAGATCGGCCTCGCCGTCGCCGGCCTGGAACTGAGCAGACGCGAGATTCATATCTTTACTAGGGGTACCGCTAGGTGGTCCTCCACCAGTCTTTTGATACCTTCGTGGCGAATCGGTCAGCCTCATATCGTTCGTCGCGAATTCATCCGCGATCGAAGCGCATAGAGAACATTATTCAAGGCCAACACGTATGCGGGACGATTCTTGGAGGGCCTCATGAGAATCGATAGATGTTCCATTATCCTGACCATAATTCTGGTCCTTGTCTCCTTGTCTGGATGCGGGTATGCCGGGTTGCTCAGGCCGAGCGTGCTCAAGCAACTCAACCCGGAGGTCGTGGCGCTGCTCAATGAGCTACCGAATGTGGACCGTCAGAATGAGGAGATTATCGGACGGTTGTTTGTCCATGGAGGCCTCTCACACGCCAAGGAGGGAGAGGATGGGATCATGCGCGGCGAAATACGAATTCCGGAGGGCCAGCTCATTTGGCAGCCAGCCATTATCGTGATGCCGCACAGGGGAAAGCTTGAGCTTGAAATCTTTAACGATGATGCAGGTTCTCTCCATGCCGCAATCCTGCCGAGCAACGGCGATAAGCAATATCTTCCGCTCCCGAGCCATACGCGCGGGCGGGCGATACTCGAACTCGACGGTCCAGGCTATTACTGGTTTGGGTGCCCGGTGGCCAATCACGCGGGTCGTGGAATGCTAGGCTTCATCCTGGTGCGGGGAGATGTGCCGCCGGAGGCCAGGCTGGACCGCCCGAAGCAACCCCGACCATAGCAGGATGCCAAAAAAACCCGCCAGCGACGTTCTCGCTTTGTTGAGAGAAGGGTTCCGTAGCTTGCCAGGGAGGTGACCATGACGGTCCACATTCACCGCATGATGTTCGGGACGGCGGGTCTTATGCTTGCCCTATCGATGCAAGCCGGCTGCGCGCAGTCGCGTCCGGACTATCCGCTGTTTGCGGAGAGCAAGCCGCTCGGATCCTTGAGCAGTGCTAAAGGTTCTGCTCCGCCCGTCGCTCGAGACGTGACCTTCGAACGGATCGTCAAGGCCCGATCAGAGCCCCAGAATTGGCTCACCTATTATGGAGCGTACGACGGTTGGCGGTTCAGCGCGCTCGACCAGATTTCTCGAAACAATGTCAAGGATCTGCGACCGGCCTGGACCTTCCAATTCGGACAAATCGGCATTACGGCGACACCTGCCACCTACGCCTTCGAAGCCGCGCCCATCATCGTCGATGGCGTCATGTTCGTGTCGGGATGGGACGGGTATGTCTGGGCCTTGGATGCGGTCACAGGCGAAGAGCTCTGGCGATACAAGCATGAGATTCCGCTCGATACGCCGCTCTGCTGCGGAAACGTGAACCGCGGGGTGGCTGTGGCCAAAGGCAAGGTGTTCCTGGCCACACAGAACGGCTATCTCGTCGCCATCGACGCGGTGAGCGGAAAAGCCGTCTGGAGTCAGCCGTTCGCCGATGTCCGCGCAGGTGAGAGCGCCACGATGGCCCCCCTTATCGTGAAAAATCTCGTGATCGTCGGTAACTCCGGCGCCGAGTATGGTGTGCGCGGACACATCGATGCATTCGATCTCGATAGCGGACGTCGCGCATGGCGTCGGTACAACGTGCCCAAGCCGGGAGAGCCGGGGTCCGAAACCTGGCCGAAGGAAGGGCAGGCATGGGCGCGCGGAGGAGGTAGCGCGTGGATCACGGGGACATACGACCCGGTTCTCGATCTGCTCTACTGGGGAACGAGCAATCCGGGTCCTGATTTCGACGGCAACGTCCGACCAGGGGCGAACCTCTACAGCGACTCAGTATTGGCGCTGAATCCAGACGACGGATCATTGCGCTGGCATTACCAATGGACTCCTCACGATGTCTGGGATTATTCGGGCGTCAACGAGAATATTTTGTTCGAAGAAGGCGAGCGCAAGCTTCTGGCGCACTTCGATAGGAACGGTCATCTCTTCATTCTGGATCGAACCAATGGCGAGTTCGTCCGCGTGACAACGTTCACACGTGTAACCTGGGGAGAAATCGATGCCACCGGCAAGGTCATCGTCAAAAAAATCCCGACCGAAGAAGGCATTGAAATTTGCCCTGGGCCGGCCGGGGGTAAGGAATGGGTGCATGCCGCCTATAGCCCACGGACAAAGTTCTTTTATGTGCCGGTCATCGACGCTTGCGCGATGTACAAGCTTATACCGGGCGAATTTCGCGAAGGAATGCCGTACTGGGGAGGAGAGGCGAATGTCCTCGGCCATCAGCACGGTGGCCATGTGAAGGCCTACGATGCCACCGGCTCGGAAGCTTGGACTTGGAAACACGACAAACCGATGGTCAGTTCGCTGCTGGTGACCGCCGGAGATGTGTTGTTCGCCGGCGAGCCGACCGGCGAGCTCAACGGATTCGACGCAGCCACCGGCGAGTTGCTGTGGCAATATCGAACAGGAAGCGGCATTCACAGCAGCCCGGTTACCTACAGCGTCAATGGCAAGCAATACATCGCGGTGCCGGCCGGCTGGGGCGGGTGGATCAAGGGATTCGCGCCCGGCATGATCGGCGCGCCGCGCGGAAATGCATTATTCGTATTTGCATTACCGTAATGATCGAAGGAAACAACAATTCGCTCTAAGGGAAAGCAATCGACTGGAAACGTCACATAGATTGTCCAAAGGAGTGAATTGATGAGTGTCGCGGCGCAACCTGTGACCGAAGACGACGGCCCGCTTTCACCATGGTGGATACGCGGCGTTTTGATTGTGATGGTGCTCGGCTTTACCGGGCTGATTACCATCACGATGCTGGCCTATCGCAATGCGCCGCCCATTCCGGAACAGGTCGTGGATGCGCAAGGCGCGACGCTGTTCAGCGGCGACGACATCAGAGATGGTCAGGCGGTATTCCTCAAATACGGACTCATGGCCAACGGCAGCATCTGGGGCCATGGCTCCTATCTCGGTCCGGATTATTCGGCCCAGGCCCTCCATCGCATGGGAGAGGATACCGCCGAGGCCATTGCGCAAGAAAACCATGGACAACCTCTTGCAGCGCTGACAGGGTTCCAGCAGGCAGCCGTTCGCGCCGAAACGGCGGTGGCGCTCAAAACCAATCGTTACGACGCCGCGACCGCAACGCTTCATTTGACGGAACCGGAAATCGCGGCCTATCGCCAACAGATCGTGTACTGGACGGAGTATTTCAAGGAGCCTCTTGGGAACGGCGGCCTGACGCGCAATCTCATCACCGATCCGACTGAGCTCAGGCAATTCGTGGCCTTTGTGGCCTGGGCCGCTTGGGCGTCGGTCGCGGCCCGACCAGGGGAGGATTACTCCTATACGAACAATTTTCCTTATGATCCGATCGTCGGCAATGTGCCGACGCCGGACGCGCTGTTGTGGAGCGCGCTGAGCCTGATCGTGCTGCTGGCCGGCATTGCGGCGGTGTTGCTGGCATTCGGCAAATTCGATTATCTCGGCTGGATCACACGCGGTCACCATGTGCATCCACAGATGCTGCCGGGCCAATCAAGTCGAGGCCAGGACGCGCTGGTGAAGTTTTTTGTGGTCGTGGCCCTGATGCTCTTGGCGCAAACACTGCTTGGCGGCGCATCGGCGCATTACCGTGTCGATGCCAGCAGCTTTTATGGCATTGATCTCGGCAGCATTTTGCCGAGCAACCTGACGCGCACCTGGCACCTGCAGTTGGCGATCTTCTGGATCGCAACCGCCTATGTCGCCGCGGCGCTCTTTCTTGGCCGCTCGCTGCGCGCTGATGAGCCACCCTGGTTCGCCGGCTGGGTGCATGTCCTGTTCGCCGCCTTTCTGTTGGTGATCGGCGGCAGCCTGCTGGGCGAGTGGCTGGGTATTTCACAACTTCTTGGCGCCTGGTGGTTCTGGCTCGGCAACCAGGGTTGGGAATATCTGGAACTGGGCCGGCTGTGGCAAATCCTGCTGGTTGCGGGATTATCCCTGTGGTTCGTGATGTTATGGAAACTGGTGCGGCCGAGCGCGCTGACCGAACCTGCGTCGCAACCTCTGGTCACCATGTTCCTGGTGGCCGCGCTGGCGATTCCCGTCTTCTATATTCCGGCCATGTTCTTCGGCGCCAGGACGAACTATACGGTGGTCGACACCTGGCGCTTTTGGATCATCCACTTGTGGGTGGAAGGCTACTTTGAATTCTTCGCGACGACGGTGGTGGCGCTCACGTTCTATCAACTTGGCCTGACGCGCCGCAACGTCGCGCTGCGTGTGATCTATCTCGATGCCATCCTGTACTTTCTCGGTGGGTTGATCGGCACCGGCCACCATTGGTATTTCACCGGCCATACCAATGTGAACATGGCGCTTTCGGCGATGTTCTCGGTGCTCGAAGTGGTTCCGCTGACCTTGTTGACGCTGGATGCCTGGGATTTCGTACGCACGACGCGCGGCGATTGCGATACGTGCGGCAAGGCGATCGCGATTCCACACAAGTGGACCTTCTATTTCCTGATGGCGGTGGGTTTCTGGAACTTCGTGGGTGCCGGCATTTTCGGATTCCTCATCAATCTGCCGATCATCAGCTATTACGAGGTCGGCACCATGCTGACCCCGAACCACGGACATGCCGCCTTGATGGGCGTCTTCGGCATGCTGGCGATCGCATTGATGGTGTTCGCGCTTCGTCAGACCAGCGATGATGCAGGCTGGACAGGCATCGAGAAGTACATCAAGGTCGCGTTCTGGGGCACCAATGTCGGCCTGGCGATGATGGTGGCAATGAGCCTGTTCCCCGGAGGAGTGTTGCAACTCTGGGACGTGATTCAGCACGGATACTGGCACGCCCGCAGCGTGGAGTATATCGGGAGCGAGCGGTCGCTCCTGATTGAATGGCTGCGGCTGCCGGGTGATGCGGTATTCATTGTATTCGGCGCCGTGCCGCTGGTCATCGCATCGATCAAGGGTTATCTCGGCTTGCGAGTCCGACCGACCAGATGACCGATTGGTAGGGCGTCGAAGGCCTGTCGCTGCCCGATTGCATCCGGGATCACATTGGGTTGTTCAATCATGAGGTTCGCCCTACGGATCACGCTCAGGTTCTCTTCCTCAGCTGAAGGAGCCAGTTCCAGGATAGAGTCCGTCTCGACTGAGGAGGGATCGGCTTCTACTGCCCGCACAAGCGCAGAACCAACCGGTCTGTCTCGACGGATGTAAGCGGATGACGCGGGCGGGAAGCCCAATCGACTCGGGTTGCTCGAAGGGGAGGGCTTGGAGTGGAAGAACATGACGGCGGCGGCGCGCACCTCGGCATGACCCCTCGATACCTGGACTCCCGTTGCCATGAAGCGTTGTACGAGATCGACGCAGGGGTGAACGAGGTGCGTGATCGGCCGGCATGGTATGACGCAGGCCTCGAAGAGACCAGCCATCGCAAGCGGCTATGAGTCACGTAGGCAATGGCAATAGGCATGTTATTTCGCACTCCGAACCGAACGTGGGTTTGTAGCGGGATGCAGGAAAGTCGGCCAACGTTCTGAAACGTTCTGAAAGGTTGAGGCTTAAGCGAACGGGACGTGAGTTGACCGCGACGTATCGCGTAACAGTCAGCACCAAGCGCCTTGACATGAACGCGAGAAAGAACCGAGCATGGGTTCTTGTTGGGCTTCTCGAGGGTATTCGTGCCGGCCCCTGTCTGAGGCAATGTCCTATCTCCTGTCAAAAGGAAAGTTCCATCGTCTTCACTTCTAACCATATCGCTTGAGGTGACACATGCTCGACGCAACGCTGATCGATTTACTTCCGAAGCTTGAGCCTCCGGTCTTGACGGTGTATCTCGACACGAATCCGGCGAAAGCCTCGAATCAAGGAACGCCGTCCGGTGCGCGGATCTGGTTGAAGTCACAGGGAAAGGCGCTGCTGACAGATGTGCCGCGCATGGAGCAGAAGCTGTTTCGCAAGCAGCTGGAGCGCGTGGATCGGTTCCTACAGACCCGACCGAAACGAGAGCGCGGAATCATGATTGTGGCTGGCCCGAAGGTATGGCGCGTGTTGCGGCTGCAGGTGGATGTGGACAATGAGCTGCACTGGGGAGGTGTAGTACGCACGCAGCTTCTTTGGCTTCTGGACGAACATCAGCCCTGCGGGGTGGCGGTGGTGGATCGTAGCGGGGCTCGCTTTTATCGCTTCTGGATGGGGGAGGTGGCCGAGCAGAAGACCGAGCAGTTTGAAGTCGACACCTCTCAGTGGAGGGCCAAGAACGTGGTCCGTTCTGGAGGACGGAGTTCGACCTCGGACCGTGATGCCTTCGATCAACGTGTGGCGGTCCATTATGCGAGGATGTTCCGTGAGACAGCCAAACGCATCGAGCAGTGGGCGCGGCGGGAGAATCTCGACGTGCTATTCATCGCAGGCTCCAGTGATGCGGTTGAGTCGGTGTGGAGTAACATTCCGGACAAGACGCGCGCGCATGCAACCCAGCTCACGGGGGACTATGCCCGGCTCCCGGCCGCCGCTCTGCAAGAACACCTCGCGCCTGAAATTGAGCGCTGGAAACGGACTAAAGAAGTTTCGGAGGTGGCGGAAATTCTAGAGGTTCGGGATAGCGCACTCGCCGTGACGGGAATCGACGAGACGTTACGCGTGCTGCAGGAGGGAGGCGTCCGTTCCGTCATAGTGGCGCGCGGAGTGAGAGGAAGAGTGAGACGGTGTCAGACATGTGGTTGGACGGATCGCGCTTCAGATCGCGTCTGTGCAGCCTGCGGCGGGGAGAGACAGATCGTCGTGCTTCGCGATGCCTTGCCGGAGTTGGTCCGGAAAGTCGGCGTGCCTGTGGAGGTGGTGGCCGGCAGAGCGGCAGGGAAACTGAAAACTGTTGGGGGTATGGCGGCGTGGCTGGGCCGAGCAAAGGCAAAAGCCAAGGCTAAAGCCTCACGTTGAAGCCCGTTAGGAATGCCTGAGAGGTTTCGGCGTTTGCTCCTGAAACACAACGAACGAGCTAAGCCTGGATATAATCGGCTTGGCTTGTCGCCTGTTCGTGCAGACCCATCCAGAGAAGACGCCGGGGCGTTGCGGAATGCTTCGCCACAGTTCTGTTGAAATTATGTGAATCACAAGCTTACATTGCGGGCGTCCAGTAATAGCCTTTTTCTCCATGGAGCCGCATTT
>JAJFBJ010000145.1 GCA_020697375.1 Nitrospira sp.
TCAACATGAGCAGGCAAACCATCGTCAACAATACTTGGAGAATGTACTTGCGCGTCATGCCCTTCTCGCTCCCTCTGTAAATAGGTCAGTCGATAATGGACGGACGTCAGCAAGAAGTGATCCATATGCCTAGTGACTTCCAATGGTAAGATTTACCTGCAGTTAGAGTACAAATTGACAAGGTGTGCTGCTGAACTGCGGCCTGCATGCCGCACCAAGGGCCACGGCTCGGTGCGTCTCAAGAGCCGCATATATGAAGTTTGCTCTCTTTGACCTGAATATTTAGCTCGGTTGACGCGCCTCACTCTACGCCTCAATCAGTCGTTGCAGATCGATTCTAGATTTCGATTGTGCTTCTGGTACTGTCGTGTCAGGTGGTTTGAAGGAACTTCAGGGAGCAGTTTTTGGCGGAAGATGGCTTCGGACGGATATCCAGCTGAATCTTGGTAATGGTAGTAGAGCGCTTTGGGCCTGCGGCAATCGGTCATAGGGAAGAAATCGCTTGAATCTCAATATGGGTCTTTCGAAAAAGAACCAGGAAGCGCTCGCCATCGTCAGCAGCGTAACTAACCAGAGAAGGGCATGCACATAGAAGCCTACTTTCCATTGTTGTGCCGCGGCTACCACACACGCTGCAGCTACTACGTGCCAGAGGTAAAGGCCGTAACAGCGACTTCCCAGGAAGGTCAGAACTCTTGAGGTCAAGACCGCTCGTATCGCACCTTGGATGTCAAGACTGGCGCCAAGAACGATTGCAAAACTGACGGCTAGCAATGAATAGCCAAAAACGCTGAAGAACCATGGCCTTGTTTGAGAGAGAGAAGGACTAAATGGTACCAGCAACGTGAGCATGATCATCACGAGTGCTGGCACTGCAAGCCTTTTGCTTGACGCCACGTGTTGCTGCCAGCGTCCAGAGCTGTAAAGCACGGCCATAACAGCCCCGGCGGCGAGGGCATCAACCCGGCAAAACGTTAGTACATAAATTGCGGGATAGGCAGTCCCCGCTGAAAGCATGAGGGCCCTGGCGAGGGGGGCAAAGACTATCAATACCAGACTCCACCGTAATAGCTGGTCTGCTGTGCACAATCGAACGATAAACGGCCAAATCAGATAGAACTGCTCCTCAATCGCTAAGCTCCATAAAATCATGACGGCCAACGGTTGCCATCCGTATATCGCAATGTGAATATTGCCCAGGTAGAGGGCATACCACGCCCATTCGTCAAAGCTCGAAATCATGTTCAAGGGGTCGCCTATCGATGTGAGCCCAATCAGGACAGCCAGGTACAAAAAGGACAACGGAAGAATTCGTAATCCCCGCCTGCCCCAGAAGGCAACAGAGGAACCTGCGCTTTCTTTCACGCGAAGGAGTATCAGCGTAATAAGAAACCCACTGATGACAAAGAACAAATCCACACCGATCCAACCACCAAGACTCATCCGCCCAACCAAGCCGAGGAGCGACCACGGATTCTGTTCAGCGGAAAACTCGGGCAGGCTTCTGAAGAGGAAGGGGGCGTGATACCAGAGAACGAGCAGAATCGCGACTCCCCGCAAGCCATCAACCTCTGGAAAGTAACATTTTTGGCTAGGGCGGAAGTTTTTTACCGACTCGTCTGGCACCATTGCTCAAGCTCCAATGAAAACACGAGGAATTCGTCTCCTCCCTGACGACCGTACTGCTCTCTTGCGATTTGCTCTTGATGGTCTTTGCGAAGGCGTTCACATGCCATCCGCTGTGCCCTCTGAATCTGAGGTCGCAACTTGGCTTGATCTTCAAGAGAACGTCCAGCCAGGCCTTCTTGCATGCGTTTGAGATACAAGTAATGATCGTACAGCTTCGGTTCTTCCGATGGAGCCGGTGGCGCATCGACTTCCGCTGCGTATAGCGAAACGGGCCCCAACAACCATGCACATAGCACCAGTACTTTCATGTCCCACCTATGCGAGTCGTAAGCCTTGATGCGCTGGAATCGTTTCGATCAGATTAAAGTTCGTCCGCACTGAAATAATTGATTCACCACGCTGATCAATCGCTACTTCTGCAATCGGCCCGAGCCAATTGTCGGCCTGCTCCAAGTAAGGCACTTTGTACGGATCGATGCCCATGATGCGGCAGCAGGTTGCATCAACCGCCGCTAGATTGCGTCCCATCACAAGGACACCGGCCTTCTTCGGATCACCCATAATCGGACCGTCGCCTTCCATACCAACGATCCCGTCCACAATAGCAAAATGAGGCTTTAGGGTTGCGTTGATGTCTAAAATCGAACTCTGTATCCCCACAGAATGGAGCACATTCTTGGGCCAACCATAATAAATGCCGGGCATGACGCCGAAGAGATTCTTCATTGAGAGCGTTGCTCCAGTCCAATGATGCGTTTTCATTTTAGCGACTGATACGATCCAATCCACTTCCTTGAAAAGAGCAGGGAATGTTAGCGTTCGCATGGAGGATTGGCGCCCCGCATTCGGCACCTCGTAGCCTGTGATGTAATTCAGATCATGAAACGGGATGCGATCCTCGGTGAGGACATCCGCCAAGCCGGATTCTTCGTAGACAGCCAGTGTGTCACGGCGATGGCCTGGCCCTTCGGCAACCATGACGGTGGACGCTTCGAGGCCAAGAAACGCCTCAATCGCTCCACGTAGCACGAGAGGATGCGTATTGATGTGATGCGCCCCTGATGCTGTTTCGACCAGGTTCGGCTTGAGCAAAACACGTTTGCCTTTTATCTCTTCAGGGAAAACGCCCAGTTCTCGAATTCCTCGCAAAATAGTAGCGGCAATATCTAACTGGTAATGCTCTAGTTTACCCACAAAAGTTTCAGACCGTTGTGGCTTTCGGAAATACCGCCTTGGAACAAGTAGGAGTCCTGATCCGATCACAAGTCCAGCCGTCGCAGCCAGGAGAACATCACGGCGCGTCACACTCCATTCCATATTTTTATTCACAGAATCAGACATCGAATACCCTAACGAGCGACTATATTGGTTACTCTTTTGGCGCTCGAGTTGCCAACAAAGTAACGTTATTGCCCTTCTCGCCTGCGAAAGCACCTAAAAAAATGAGACTCAGGGCAGAAGTATCATACTCATCGTATCGGGATTGATTCGCCAGACAACGTTCGACCAACGCGTGACCGTTCGCCGGCCAAGCCTCCCAAGCAGCGAGACCCAGCAAAGCCCATCCGAGCGAGATCGGCGTGCGCAACCGGTCGGCTTCACCTTGAAGATACTCCAGGCTCCGGGCGACCTTCTCCTGGCCGACCGTCCCCGCCAATCCGCTTAATGCCGCACCGGTGCTTTCTGGCATGGGGTGGAGCTCCTTCCCAAACATCAGGGTATTCCCATAATTCCACCCACCGTGAGGAAGTTGACGATCAAGTATCATTCGAATGGCTTCATTCACGCGATCGTGCTCACCATGACCGGTCGCTCGTAACGCCATCAGGCAGACAGCCGTAGGTTCGATCCAGGAATGGGTATCTTTGATCCAGGGCCATCCCCTCAGGGCTGTATCGTGCGCCCAAGGGGCATCTGGCTTCCTAGGGGAGTGAACGCCGGTGGATTCAAGCAGAAAACGAACAGCACGTTCTTGAGCAGGTTGGCTTACAGGTGAGTTCTTCCAGGCCAGAACGGCAAGGGCTGTAGGCCAATAGGAGTCTGGATGCTCCCTGTCGACACAGAGGCGGCCGCCTTTATCCTGCTCATGCACGAGACGCGCACGGTGCTTTTCGAGTATTTCCTGCTCCCCACCAGCCGCTTGGAAGGCAAGGATTCCCCATGCAGTCGCATCTGTGCGGAAAGGCCCGCGAGGCAGATCAGCAATACCTCCCTCAAGCAGAAATCGTCGAGAGAGTTTCTCACGAATCATTCGCTTGAGAGACACAGATCTCATGGGCCGTCTTCAGTGGCCGTTCAGTGCCGGGAAAAATACCCGAACCATTTTGATGCAGGCCGGTCCAATGACGACGATAAACATGCTCGGGAAGATAAAGAATATGAGAGGCAGGAGCAACTTTACAGGCAATTTGGCGGCCATCTCTTCGGCTTTCAATCGACGTGTCGTACGCATTGCATCCGCGTGGACTCTGAGGGCCTGGCCAATACTGGTCCCGAACCGGTCAGTCTGTACAAGCAGCGCGACCAAAGAACTTACCTCTTCCAGATCCGTGCGATGAGCAAGATTCCTGAGTGCCTCTTGTCTTGCCACGCCGTTTCGCAATTCAAGGGTTAGTAAGTACAATTCGTCGCCCAGTTCAGGATGGGTACGCTTCACCTCGTCGCCAACTCGACCAATCGCCTGATCCAGACCTAAACCTGCTTCGACGCAGACCACCATCAGATCCAAGGCATCCGGAATAGCCCGTTGGAGCGCATCCTTCCGATGCGCAATCGCCCTTCTGAGCCATAGCACCGGAGCATAATAGCCAGATGCGGCAGCCAGGACATAGAAAAATGTCAATTGCGATGCACTGGGAAATCCCAGAGCTTTTGCCGGAATCAGTGTAAGTACACACACGATCACCACGGCCAGGAAGAGCTTGGCACCAAGAAAAAAGACCGATGCCTTCCCGCTCCGATAGCCCGCGTTGATCAATTTGCGACGAGTTGCTCGAGCTTCCTCAATGTTGGAGGGCTGATTTAATTTACCGAACCATTCCAGCACTGCCTGCAATTGTGTCTTGAGCTCGTCGATGATGCTTTCGGGATCTGCTTCAGAGTCGGCGGTAGCACTCGTACCGTCGGCTCGTCGTCGCCAGGTTTGCACTGCTTCCCTGGAGGTGAAGTAAAAAAAGACAGCAGAGCTCCCCAGAACGATGGCTAGAAACGTGAATAGTGCGACGATGAGAGGAAGATCCATGTTCAGCTCCTTAAACGTTGATCGCCACCATGCGCTTCATGATGAAGGCTCCTGTCACCATGAGAAAACTTCCAACCATGACCATATTCTGCCCCGTAGGATCTATGAACAACGTCATCATATAGTCAGGAGCCATCTTGAACAGGCCAACCGCGATAATGAGAGGCAGGGCAAACAAGACAACCGCGGAAAAACGCCCTTCGGCTGATAAGGCTTTTATTCTCAACTGCAATTCGAACCGCATCCGGATCAGTCCTGCAAGCGAATCGATAATCTCGGCCAAGTTGCCTCCCGTCTCCCGCTGGACGAGAACAGAGGTCACAAAGAACCGTAAGTCTACGCTATCCAGTCGATCAGTCATGTTTTGAAGTGCCTGTGGTAACGCGACCCCCATAGACACCTCATCGAAAACACGCCTGAACTCGGTCCCGATCGGATCGCTCGCCTCTTCTCCCACCAGCTTCAGTCCGACAGATAAGGCATGGCCCGCCCTAAGGGACCGCGAGACCAATTCAAGTGCCTCGGGCAACTGACGCGCAAACATGGCCATTCGTTGACTCTTGAGCCAATAAAGATACGCCGCCGGTAGCGCGCCACAGATCGCTGCCAACAATAGGGCAAGAAGCACAGGTAGCCGCATCGACAACGCGGAAATCAATCCCACTAGTGCCAGGACCAGTATGGCCAGAACAAAAATACCCAACGGCACCCGGCAATCCGCCTGCCGGTGAAGCAGCTGGAGGACTTGGAATCGGCGAACCTTCATCAAGAGGTCGTTCAGCCAGGGAATGTCGCTGAGAGACTCCTTCCGCACGATCTCCAATTCCGTTGCCGCTGCAGGAGCCGACCATTTTTGGATCCGCTCGACGGCGCGATCGGTCCCGCGAGGTTTCAGCATGCGGTGGACTGTTGCACACCCTTGCAGAAACACCAGGATAGTCCCGAAAATACCCAGTGCGATAAAAGCGGTCAGCATTCGTACACCTTTTGTGGATCAAAGAGGTCAACTGGTAGGGCAACACCCCTTGCGGCCAGCCGTTCGGCGAACTTCGGGCGTACGCCGGTCGCCTTAAATCGTCCTTTGACTTTGCGGTTTTCATCCAGCCCGGTCTGTTGAAACACGAATAGCTCCTGCAAGGTGATCAAGTCGCCCTCCATGCCGGAGATCTCTTGCAGACTGATCAGTTTTCTCGTCCCATCCGACATTCGTGCAATTTGGATGATGACGTCCAATGCTGAGGAAACATAATGACGCATGGCCTTCGTCGCCAGATTGAGTCCTGCCATCGACACCAAAGTCTCAATCCTGGTCAGGGCATCCCGGCAGGAATTGGCATGAACCGTGGTTAATGACCCATCATGGCCCGTATTCATGGCCTGTAACATGTCCAAACTTTCCGCACCGCGAACCTCACCCAGGATAATGCGGTCAGGACGCATACGAAGAGCATTCTTGACGAGCTCACGCTGTGCGATCTCGCCCTTGCCCTCGATATTGGCAGGCCGGGTTTCCAGACGGACCACGTGATCCTGGCGCAACTGTAACTCAGCCGCGTCTTCGATCGTCACAATCCGCTCATTGTTCGGAATGAATCCCGATAAAATGTTCAATAGCGTCGTTTTGCCTGAGCCGGTTCCGCCGGAGATCATCACATTCAATCGGGCTTGAACGATTGCCTTCATTAAGTCACCGATTTCCGGCGTCAGGGATCGCTTCTCAATCAGGTGATACAGTTGCAGTGGATCTTTGCTGAACTTCCTAATCGAGAGCGAGGGCCCGTCAATGGCGAGCGGAGGAATGATGGCGTTGACACGAGAACCATCGGCTAATCGGGCATCGACCATTGGAACCGATTCATCGATGCGTCGTCCGACGCGTGACACGATCTTTTCAATGATCTTCTTCAGGTGCGCATCGTCCTTGAATCGAACGGAAGTGAGCTCAAGTCGCCCTTGCCGCTCGACGAAGACCTGCTTGTGCCCGTTCACAAGAATGTCGTTGATGGTCGAATCAGCAAGCAATGGCTCCAACGGCCCTAAGCCGAGCACCTCATGGACAACATCTTGTGTAATTTGTGTCCGCTCCCGTTGATTGAGCGGCATCGATTCCTGTTGCAGTAATTGCTCAATCAGCTTGGTCAACTGAGCAATCACCGCATCCTGCGACAGAGAGCTGAGCGCGTTTAAATCAAGCATCTCGATCACGCGCTGATGCAACCGATCTTTCAGCTCATGATGGGAGGCCATCTCGGTACCATTAGCCTGTTTCATTGTGAGCATCGTTCTATTCTCCTTCTCGCCGCTTAACCCGGCTTATACGACCGACGGCTTCCTCCTCGTTTCCAGTCCAAAGCTCGGCAAATACCGTCCGATAAACGAGGTCTTCTTCTTACTAGATTCTTTCCTCGCCCCTGTTTCATTGATGGCTGCCATATCGCCAATGAATTGATTGATTCCCTTCGAATACCATTGTCCGAGCGTGGTTCTCGCTGCCATGATTGTCAGCGGCATCCCATGCTCAAGGGCCTCCCTAGCGGTCCCATAGTCGTTCGGAATGAGTCCCACGATGCGCAAGCCCAACAGATCTTCCGTCTCTTTCAACAACTCTTTTTGCTCGTTCACGTACCGATTCACAACCACACTGACCTTTCCGGCCGGATAGTGCGCAACTCCCAAGGTCTCCAACAACCGCTTGGTACGACGTATCGTCGGCAACGAGAGTGTCGTGACAATGATGATCTGGTCAGCGCAATCCAGCGCTTCCTTGACCGCGGGTTCCAAGACATGGCCGCAATCGACAAAGACGTGCCGATGCATGGATCTAAGGAGACCGATCACGCGCATGGTGCTGCCAGTCGTCAACTCGACATCGTTGAACCCTTCGTAACCAGACGCCAGTAGGTGCAGCCCAGACGAATGTATCGACAGGCTGCTTCGGACGATCGTCTCATCTAACCGCGAGATGTCCTTCGAGAGATGTTTGAGTCCTTGAGACGCATGGAGGTCCAAGAACAGTCCGAGATCTCCACCATGCATGTCGAGATCCACCAACGTTACCGACTCCCGTTGTCGCACCTGTTGAACGACAGTCGCCAGATTCGTCGCTACCGTGCTCGTTCCGACACCGCCCCGGGCGCCGATCACGCAGACCACCCTCCCGGCCTGATTTTCGACCCCGGCGGTTCTGCCTCTGAATCGCTCCTCGAACCGTGCGAGCGCCGGTTCGACATCCAGACGGGTCAGCGGTTGAGGAAGAAACTCCTTGACTCCAACTCGAAACGCCTCCAAGAGCAGTTGTGGATCCGTCCGTGAAGCCGTGAGAAATACCTCCAAGTT
>JAJFBJ010000037.1 GCA_020697375.1 Nitrospira sp.
GAAGCAACGCACGCCCGCGCCCTTCATCATTTCGATCATTTCCGGAGCATAACCCTGTTCCCGCAGACGGCGCGCACCGGCTTCACCGCTGTAGCGGGTCGCAATGACGACCGCCCCCTTGGCGACATAGGTGAATGCGGTATCCCAGGAGACTCTGATCATGTCATCCAGAAACCGGCTATCGAATTTGTATTTCCGCTTCACATCCGGCGTCAGTTCTGGGGAGCCGGCATCCATCCATTCTTTCCAGCCCTTGCGCATCAAGGGGCCCTTCATTCGATAGGGACCGTACACCCGGCGGTGGAAGACATATCCCTTCAAACACATGCGGGGGTTATGGGCAAAGGTCCCACGGTTCCCATAGAGGTCTTCATAGGTCTGGTGGTCATAGTTTTGTTCAATACGCATGACCACGCCGTTCCGTACGAAGGCCCTGGCGCGGCAGGCATGGGTATCGTTCGGCGAACAGCACCAGGTAAAGGACGAATCGTACCGATACTGGTCATGGTAAACACGTTCCCACGACCGGTCCGGATACTCGCCCAGCGGGTTCCCGCCTCCTTGTAACAGACATGAGTCATGCATAATTTCATACGCCTTCCGCTGACTGGGTCGAAGCTGATCGGCTCACCTCCTGTTTGCCTCCGTGCAATGAATCGTTGCTCGGACAGAACTGGCGCAAGAAAAGACATACAATCCGCATACCAGAAAAATGATCGTGTGCCGCTCCTCCCAACGCCGACGTGGTGTCGCAGGCCTGGTTGCTTGCCGCAGATTTTTTCAAGGATATGTTTCGGGGAGGAAGGGGACTCTACCGGTCAACCTGCCAGTGGATGGCTAAGCCGCGATCTATTCCAAAGCTACGTGATCGCCCTCAGGTAGTACGTACATACGACTATGGGATATGTCCGACATCCTCTTGATGTAATTGATGACTTCCTGAAAGGCGACGCCCTCTCATTCGAATGCCTCTCGATTCTACTTTGATGTAGTGGCACTCCATGGCATCAGCTTAGAATTGAAAAGCCAACGATACGCCGACTTGAAAACGGCCTGATCCATATAGAGGATGAAGTTGCTGCAAGCATTGCTGCCTTTTGGCGAACGCTCGTCTACAACTTAGGAAAGAAATCAGAAGACAAAATGTCTTGGAAAAGTTGTCTGATAGGGACAGAAAGTCTGTCTCATGGGCCACAGCGAGACGGCTTTCTGAAATGGTGGTATTACGTACGTTCGCGGAATCGCCACTCTGCTTACTATGGCATCTGTCTTCATCCCCCTCACTCCGGCGCACACTAGCTTGGTCCCTGGTGCCACTGACTGAGCCCTCCTGTGGTATCGATTGTGACTGTCGGGAGTGGTTGGGCACGACCTGCCGAATCGAAACGATAGAGATGTCTTATCGAGGCGGCGGGCTAAGGCCAGGCAGACTCGCCTGGATTTAAGATTCGTATCGCAGATTACTTACGAATGACGCACGGAGCACGGGCAGGGCTTCGATCGCGCCTACATCCAATATCACGTCACGATAAGCACCATGCGCATGCTTGGTTTGCTCGGTCACGCGGAATATCCATTCGCGTTGAGGTCAAATACTTCACATGCCTCCTATATTTATGCTCCTATTTATGCTTCGGATCGACTTTATCACTCGGCATAGAACCACCGCCCTTGCTCTCGCTGCCTGGTTTAGGATTTTGGGTGGTCTTACCGGACCCGGCTGTGGGAGGAGTATTCACCTCAGGCTGCTTGGGGTCCACGGGGGCCTGGCCTTGAGGCACTCCGCCCTTTCCTAACACCCCTCCGCCCGGTCCTGCTCCCCCGCCTACGGAACCGCTTGGCCCTGGTCGTTCATTCGCCACTCCTGCAATCGGTGAAAGGGCAAAAACCGCAGCTATTGTCAGTCCAATGCACAATCTGGTTGTCATAATTCCCTCCTCGGTCCGTCAATGGTAGGTATTGTTTGTGCCATGTACTGTCCCCTCCATGTACTAGGCAATACCCGTGAGTGAGCCGGGTTTACAACGCTCCCACGATCAATCTGATCAGAATAACGACCCACGTGAGAATAAAGAGGACTGGCAGACCGATGGGAGGAATTCTCGCCCACCTGCGAACCGCATCCGGACCTTGAATAGCGGGGAATAACCTGGTGCTTTGATCCTCCTCATCCAATTGCCCCGTATAGCTCCTGTACACCTGTCCCAAATGTTCAATCGTATAGATAGAAGTAAAGATGCTGATGCTTGCCAGTAAGCCTGCGAGCAAAGCGGCAATCGGGACTGCCCAGAGTAGGAATTCCTGCTGCTGTCCGAACAGAAGATTCTTAGGCTCTCCCGTTGCGTTCAGTAAGGTGGCGTACGTGCTGAAAAAAAACGACTGGGCCAGAAGTTGCCAGACTACTCGTATGTTGATGAGTTCATCTTCATGCTCGATCTGACTTCGCAGCCGGTCGTACAGTTCCGCTCGGGTCAGACTGCCTGACTCACCCATGTCGGCCTGTCCGGCGCATATGGCAATTCCTAATCGTGGGCTCTGGGTTGCATGGCCGTTCTGAGAACTCCCAGGATTCGCACAGACTAAAAGAATCTCTTCCAGCCCGACGGGCCAAGTACCATACATTCAAATGACAAGAGATGGGTGCGGGGTTGTTCCGATGAACGGCGGCCATCATATCGCTGCGACTCCGAGCTAAACAGCAGGGTTTGCCCTGCCGTAGCGGGCAATTCCTGCACTGCGTCGGTGATGTTGCAATAGACTTGTATTGTTGTACTTTGATCTGGCTTCAAGCCACCGCGGACGAATTCCAGCAGAGTATGGCCTCCCGGCCGCCCATACAGCCGGGCTGCCCGAGCGGAATAATTGCGCAGCGCAGGCCATGACCGCCTTGCGTCCAGAAGATCCTTATAAAGTTGCCTGAGGCCGGCCTGGTGCGGTTGTTGTCCCCAGGACCAGGCAAGACGCGACCGTACGAATGTCGTTTCCGACTGCGGATCGGGCGCCTCTGCTCCTTCTGTATGGAAGGCCTCAAATTCTCTTTTCCGCCCGTTACGAACGGCTTCGATCAACTCAGGCCCTTCGAATGAACAAAAAAACTGGAACGGATGTTCCTCTCCATACTCCTCCCCCATGAACAGGAGAGGCAGATGCGGAGCCACGAGAAGCACAGTTGCGGCCAACCGTTGAGCAGGCGGGGTAATGAGCGTGCCCAGTCGTTCACCAGCCGCCCGGTTTCCAATCTGATCGTGGTTCTGGATGCAGCCGACGAACCGATCGCCTGGAAGATCCGCATGTGGCGCGCCGTGGCGGCGATCCCGGCTTTTGCTATAGCAGCCGTCCAATGCGAACGTGTGCTGGAACACCTTTGCAATCTGGTGCGGCTCTCCATAATCGGCATAGTAGCCCTGGCGCTCGCCCGTCAAAGCAGCATGCATGACATGATGAAAGTCGTCGCTCCATTGCGCATCCAGACCATACCCTCCGCGCTCGCGGGGTAAAAGGATACGGACGTCGTTGAGGTCGCTTTCCGCCACGATATGCGCGGGATAGCGCCGACCCTGCGCCGCACGGTCGGCGGCTTCCTTGATCTCCTCTAGAATGTGCCGGGCGCCAAAGTCGTAGATCGCGTGGACTGCATCCAGCCGCAGACCATCCAGATGGTAGTCCCGGACCCACATTCGGACATTGTCCGTGACGAAAGCGCGGACGGCATCACTACCCGGCCCGTCATAATTCACCGCATCTCCCCATGGAGTGCGGTAATGATCCGTGAAATATGGACCGAACTCCGCGAGATGACTGCCTTCGGGCCCGATGTGGTTGTAAACCACGTCAAGGAAACAGGCCATGCCCTGATCATGACAGACATTCACCAGCCGCTGCAGACCTGACGGGCCCCCATAACTATGCTGTGGCGAGAACGGATATACGCCGTCATACCCCCAATTTCTCGTACCGGGAAATTGGGCTACCGGCATGAGCTCAATGGCTGTGATGCCGAGGTCCCGTAGGGAAGGAAGGCGCCCGATGACGGCCTCGAAGGTTCCTTCGCTTGTAAAGGTCCCGACATGAATTTCGTAAAATACCAAATCTTCGCGGGCGACACCGGACCAGTTGCCGTCCGACCATTGGAACCTGGAGGATGACAGCACTGCGGAAGGCAGGTTTACTCCGTCCGGCTGCCACCGCGATGCCGGATCCGGCCTATCAGGCCCATCATCGATTGAATAGGCATAACGCTGTCCATCGACGATGTCAGGTAGGCGGTGATGAAAATAACCATGGGGCGCTGCGTGCATGCGCTGCACGGAGCGGCGAGGTCCGTTCATCAGTATCAGATCCACTCGTTTGGATTTCGGAGCCCATATTCGCCATTCACAGGCTCCGTCTACTCCCAGGAAGGCGCCGCAAGTCCATTCGCCATCACTCATTGAAGCTCCAGTCCACTTTTGCAGAGAAGCAAAGTAGTACTGCAAATCGCGAGCCGACCGGCGACTACTTATAGAGGTGATATTTATGAGCCAGGGCGTGATATTTCGTAGATCCTTTCCGCAGGACTCAATCCTTCGCGGGGACAGGCTGTCTTACCCGGGACAACAAAGACTCCCGGTTTATTCTCTTTAGCCTCACGATCAATCTCCGGCCACGCAATTTCCAGGAAAACTTACTCTCCTCCCACTGACAGGTTTGAGTCCGCGGATTGCATATGTATGGCCGGCAAAAAAATGCGGGGCTAGGGTGTTTCCTAGGAAGTCGCACATGGCCCCGAAACAACCAAGTCCCACAGAAAGAAGGACGTATGAATCCAATCCATCGTTCCCATCACAGCAACGCCAGTACCGCCATACAGTCTCTCCATGCAGCAACGGTAGCCGTTCTGTCGGCTGCTTTCCTTTTCATGGCATCCGGACTGGTTTATCCGTCGCCGGTCTTTGCTGAACCGGATCGGGAGAAAGCGCCAAGGATCGCTCCGAGGGACGCCGAGGAGCCAAGCGTTGCGGACGGCAATTACCTCACGACGAACCAGGGCGTCCGCATTCCCGACGACGACAACTCCCTCAAGGCGGGCACGCGAGGACCGACGCTCATGGAGGATTTTCATTTCCGGGAAAAAATGACGCACTTCGACCATGAACGGATGCCCGAACGGATCGTGCATCCCCGCGGATCAGCCGCCCACGGGTATTTCCAGGTCTATAAACCCTTGACGCAGCATTCGAAGGCAGCCCTGTTTGCTGATCCAGCCGTGAAGACGCCGGTCTTCGTGCGCTTCTCGAACGTGAACGGCTCTCGGGGCACAGCGGATACGATCCGTGATGCAAGAGGGTTCGCGACGAAGTTTTACACGAAGGAAGGCGTGTGGGACCTGGTGGGCAACAACATCCCGGTCTTCTTCATCCAGGACGCCATCAAATTCCCCGATCTCGTCCATGCCTTTCATCCCGAGCCCGACCATGAGATGCCTAATGGCTCAACTGCGCACGACTCCTTCTGGGACTTCATATCCCTCACGCCGGAGTCCATGCATATGGTCATGTGGACCATGTCCGATCGAGCCATCCCTCGCAGTTACCGGATGATGGACGGTTTCGGCGTCCATACGTTTCGCCTCGTGAATGACCAAGGCAAATCGACCTTCGTCAAATTCCATTGGAAACCATTGCTGGGGGTGCATTCCCTCGTATGGGACGAAGCACAGAAGCTTGCCGGCAAGGATCCGGACTTCCATCGGCGCGACCTGTGGGAAGCCATTGAGAACGGCGCCTTCCCGGAATACGAACTTGCGCTGCAACTTCTGCCGGAAGAGGAGAAGGACAAGGCCCCGTTCGATATTCTCGATCCGACCAAGATCTGGCCGGAGGACCTCATTCCGCTTCAGCGCGTCGGCAAGCTGGTATTAAATCGCAATCCGGATAATTTCTTTGCGGAAACCGAAGAGGTGGCTTACCACCCCGGGCACCTCGTTTCAGGAATCGATGTCTCCGACGATCCCCTGTTGCAGGGCCGCCTGTTTTCCTATCTCGATACGCAGTTGAACCGCTTCGGCACACCGAATTTCGTCCAGCTGCCGATCAATCAGCCAAAATCCCCGGTCAACAATTTCCAGCAGGACGGCATCATGCGCTATGCCAACCGGCCAGGAAAGGCCAACTATGAGCCGAACTCCTTGGAGGGATCACCGAAGGAAGCGGCGGCGGACAAAGGCGGCTATGTTCACTACCCGGCGCGGGTAGAAGGGAACAAGATCCGTGAGCGCAGCAAGACATTCGATGACCACTATAGTCAGGCCGCGCTGTTTTACAACAGCCTGACGCTGACCGAGCAGGAACACATCCGTCAGGCCTTGCAGTTCGAGCTGGGCAAAGTATCGAGGAAGAGCGTTCAGCAACGGATGATCGAACACCTCGCAAAGGTGGATGGTCAACTGGCCATGCTCGTCGGGAATTATTTGGGAGTAAAGGCTCCGCAAGGGCAGGACAGCAGCAAAGCCGGCAAGGCAAAGGGATTGAGCCAGGAAGAAGGCCCAAAGGATTCAATCAAGAGTCGAAAAATCGCCATCCTGGCCGCCGACGGGGTGAGCAGCGCGCAGTTGACCCGCATGGAAACGAGCCTGAAGGAAAAGGGAGCGACGGCTGAAGTCGTGGCCCCGCATTTGGGCCTGTTACGCAGCGCATCGTCCGATCAACTAAGGATCGACAAGGCATTGGCGACGGCAGAGTCGGTCATGTACGACGCGTTGTACATCCCCGGCGGAAAAGAAAGCGTAGATCAGTTGCTGGGCGATTATGAAGCGCGCCATTTCGTCAGGGAAGCCTACAACCACGGCAAGGCCATTGCCGCCGATGAAGAGGGAGCCGCGCTCCTGAAGGCGGTCGGCATAGCATCGGCTCCCGGCGTCCTGTACGAAAAACAGGGCTCGGATTCTGCTTCCGCGTTTATTGAGGCCATCAGCCGGCATCGTCATTGGAACCGGCCGAAGTAGCGCCAATGACGAAGGCTCAGCACAACCGGTGCGAGAAAGCATCACACAACCAAAACAGAGATTCATAAGGGAGATTCCATTATGGCCCACATGGCGCGAGGAGCATTACTGACGTTTTTATTGGCACTATGCCTGGGCACTTCCGCCGCGGAGGCCGGGAAACAGGGAGCGCCCATGCAGAAGGATGCCGGCTTTTTGATGACCGCCGCCGCGGCGCAGAAGGCGGAAATCGCCTTGAGCCAAATTGCTGCCGAACGTGCGGAGAGCGAAAAGGTGAAACAGTTCGCCCACCGCATGATCGAAGACCATACCAAGGCCAGTCAGGAAGTGAGCCAGTTGGCTCTGACTACCGGGATCACCCTGCCGGAGGAATTGTCGGCCAAGCAGCAAAAGGCGGCCGGGAACTTCTCACAGCTATCGGGAGCGGAGTTCGACCGCGCCTATATCAAACACGAAATGAGCGACCACAAGAAGAATGTGGCCGAGTTTTCGGCTCAGGCCAAAACACTGAAAGATCCGCAAATCCGGCAATGGGCCTCCGCGACCCTCCCCGTTCTGAAGGAACATTTGATGATCGCAAAGGGCCTTGCGGCCGATCTGAAAAAGGGCTCAACCAAAACAAGCGCGAAACGGTAACGCTGATCCGGCAGAACGCATTCTTGTTTTTCGCGCATCGACAGGGAGGATACGGGGTATGCGTCAATGAATATCGAGCCATGGGGAATTCAAGCGACCTACGAAGATGCAGCCGGGCATCTTCAGCGGATATCAGCGGAGGCCATGGCGCGTATCAAACGATCGATGGGTCGTCCTCCGGACCCTCCCCTAACGCTCTTTGACGAGAAGGTCAAGGTCCTGCGCCAGTGGCAGTCGCTTTCGCTGCCGGGACCGGCGACCCTGACCCTCGAAGACGGAGCGGTAATGACGTTGCGCAACCGGCTGCCGGAGGATCTGCCGGTCGGATACCATCGCCTCACTCCCCTCGATGAGTCCGGTCGATCCGTACGGGTCATCGTCAGCCCCGAACATTGCCATCTGCCTCCGGACTTTCGTATTTGGGGGTTGAGCGCCCAGTTATACGCAGCGCGCAGCCGGAAGAGCTGGGGAATGGGAGACCTTGGCGATCTGCGCCGGCTGACCAAATGGGCGCAGCGGCTCGGAGCCGGGATGTTTCTTGTCAATCCCTTATTAGCCGCGCAACCGCTCGTTCCTCAGGAGGCCAGTCCCTATTCGCCTTCCAGCCGTCGTTATTTGAATCCACTGTACCTGCGGATCGAAGATTTGCCTGGCGCGGCCGGTCTCGGCCGGGATCTGCAACGGCTGGCCGCGGCGGGGCAGGCGCTCAACGAAGACCGCCACATCGACCGGGATCAGGTGTTCCGTCTGAAACAGGAGGCGTTGCAACGGCTCTGGCCTTCGTTCAAGGGCGAACCTGACTTTGAACGGTTTCGAGCGGCGGAGGGCGAGCAGCTCCACCAGTTTGCCCTGTTCTGCACATTGGCCGAACGGCATGGCGCAAACTGGCGGCAATGGCCCGCGGCCTATCGCAGGCCCGATACAACGGAGGTGCAGCGCTTCGCCGAAACGGAGTCCGAGCGCCTGCGGTTTCATGAATGGTTGCAGTGGCTGATGAACCGCCAGTTGGCGAGCGCGTCACAGTCAGTGCCGCTCGTGCAGGATTTACCGGTTGGGTTCTCTCCGGACGGAGCCGATGCCTGGGTCTGGCAGGATGTCATCGCCGGCGACATGACTGTCGGTGCGCCTCCCGACCTGTACAGCGCGGAAGGTCAGGATTGGGGACTGCCTCCATTCATCCCCCATCGGCTCCGCGAGGCGGCCTATGAGCCTTTCATTCAGACGATCCGCGCCGTCCTCCGCCATGCCGGAGGACTTCGCATCGATCATGTCATGGGGCTGTTCCGCTTGTGGTGGGTCCCTCAAGGCCGAAAGCCGAAGGACGGCGCATACGTACGTTATCGCGCGGATGAATTCCTGGCCATCATCGCGGTGGAAAGCCGGCGAGCAGAGGCGGTCGTTGTGGGAGAGGATCTCGGCACGGTGGAGGAAGGGGTGCGCGAGACCTTGGCCGAGCAGAATGTCCTCTCTTATCGTCTGCTTTGGTTTGAGGATTCACCTCCTTCGGAATATCCGGAGAAGGCGCTGGCAGCCGTCACGACCCATGATCTACCGACACTTGCCGGCATTTGGACAGGTGCGGATTTCGAGGCGCAACGACAAGCCGGTGTGAAACCGGACCACTCGGCAAGCGAACAGTTCCGGCGCAAGCTGGTGGAGACCTGCGGAGTGGAGGCGGGCGCCGATGTCACCGTCGCGATCACAAAGACATTCGAACAATTGGCCGAAGCCCCCTCAGCCATCGTCATGGCTGAACTGGAGGCGCTCTGCGTCGTGAACGAACGACCCAATATGCCTTCCGCAACCGGAACGTATCCCAATTGGTCGTTGGCGCTGCCAACTCCGATCGAAGAACTGGAGTCCGCTGAACTTCCACGCCGCTTGGCTCACATTCTCAACAGACGCAAAAGGAATCCCTGACCAAGCCAACAGTGCACCTGCTCACCCGCCGTGTTTCACAAGAATCGTCCGAGTAGACCTATTTCCTATCGTTTTTCCCAGTACCGGATTCTGCGGTGCGATGCTAAAACCCGCGCCGCAAGGATTATTCGCACTTTAACGGGAGGTACTTATGAAGCGGGCCGGAATGATGAAATGTGCGGGACAGGCATGGTTGATTGCATGGGCGTTGATCTTCATCTGTTCCAGCCATGGCGTGGCTGCGGAATGGACCCATGAAGGAATGGCAGATGAAGGAAGATGGACGGCAGGATTCCGCGTCGGCCCGAGCTTCATCACGCAAGGAGGCGCTCTGCTCGATACGACCGGTCCCGCCCTCAATTTTCAAGCCCTGTACGGAATCAATCGTTGGTTTCGTCTCGGCTCCATGCTCGAATGGGAGAATCACGGCTTCGATCGACGTTCAGGATCGCTGGATACGGTCACCCTGCTGCCGCTCATGCTCGAATATCGTCCAGGGCGGTTCGGCGCAGTGATTCCTTATGTCTCGACGGGCATTGGAGTCAATATCAACAGCAACGACGTAGAGGATTCATTTGCCTGGAGAACGGCCGGAGGTATGGACTATGCGCTGACCAACTGGTTTCCCAATGCGCCGAAGGGACTCATGCTGAATACAGAGGTGGCGTGGAAGCGCAATACGATCGAGGCCGACGAAGCCTCGGCTCTTACGATGCTCTTCGGCGTTCGCCAAACATTTTAATATCGAGGCGGCATCAGACACCCGCCGTCGGCCATCGACTCGCCCGCTATACCGATGATTGCGAAATGGGCAGTCCCGACAAATGGAATAGGACGATGGCGGCGGAGGCGGCGGCATTGAGCGACTCGACGCCGGGTTTCAATGGTATGGTGAACCGTAGCTTCGCGGCGCGCAAGGTTGCCTCCGACAATCCCCGGCTTTCACTGCCGATCGCCACGATGGTTCGAGCGGGAAGGCTCTGAATCGACCGAAGTGGGAGGCTGCCGTGAGTCGTAGAATCGGCGGCGAGTATCGCACAATCCTGCTCCAACAGCTGTTCGATGGCTATGTCGGAAAAAATAGGAAGGTGAAAGATGGATCCGGCGGTGGCCCGCACGATCTTCGGATTGTACACATCCGCCGATTGAGGCGCCAGCCACAACCCGCTCACATTTAACCCCGCCGCTGTTCTGATGATCGTGCCGATGTTCGTCGGGTCCCGAAGCCCATCGCCGTACAAGCCCAGCAATCTTGGTTTTGCAAGCAAAGCGGCTTGGTCCCATGTCGGTTGGCGAACGACTGCGAGCACGCCGCTGGAGGATTCAAGATCCGACAGTCGGGCAAAACGTTCTTCCGGGCAGGTATAGATTGCGCAGCCGCTGCTGAAAAGTTGTTGCCTGTACGCTGGGGAGAGTTTCTCCAAAAACGCCGAACCGGCGATGACGGTCACCACATGGCGTGGAGCCGAATGTAACAACTCGAAGATGGGCTTCGGACCCTCGAGAACAAAGACCCGTTCACGGTCACGGGTCCGTTTGGTTTTCATCACATCCCGGATATAGGAGAGATGATGGCGGGGAATCGTTCGAAATGGGACGGGCACCAGTGATCCAGAAGTTAGGAGGACGCGCGGAGAGGGCTTCTGCTTGCTCAGCAAAAGCCCTCTCAGGATGGCTTACTTGCGTTTCTTGCCGGAAGCGGCTTCAGCAGCCCGGATGCGCTGCGCGCGAGCCTTGGCACGTTTGAGAGCAGACAGCTTGCCGCGGGTACGATCGCGCTCGGCTTTCAATTGTTCCAATTGAGCACGAAGATGGACGCGTTCCTGCTTGTAAATATTGACACATTCCGCCTGTGATAGGTTCGTCCAATCCCCCGTTCCGCGGGCCCGTTTGATCCGCGCCTCCAACGATTCACGCAACAGTCTTTCGCGCATGGACATCAGTGACTGCAAGGCTTCTTGCCGTCGCTGGACTTCTTCCTCTTCGGCCATGATGCCACGAATGTCGGTTCCTAACATCGGCTGATCCTCCTCGACTCAGGTACATCAACTAGTGTGGCCCATTGTACCTGATTTCAACCGCTTTGTTCTACCTAGGTGAATTGCGCATAAGCCACTGATGTTAAAGCCAATTATTGAATATTGCCAAAACACTTGCGTAGTTGCAGGCCGGCTGACGCATGCAGTACTATCCGGCCATGTCACATGTCGGAGCATTGATTCGCGCATGGCGGGTTTCTCAGAAGCATAGCGAGACAGCGCTTGCTGATCGAGCGGGAATGCCCTCATCTCTCTTGGAAGCGGTGGAGTCAGAACAGGCCGATCCGGACTATTCAACCCTGAAAGCCCTCGCCGGCGCCCTCAAGATTCCCCTCTCCTGGCTATTCATCAATCCATCCGAGTTGGATCTCCTGTGCAAGGAGGACGATGAGGAGCCGCTCTCTATTTCCGCGTTAACCGGAGCAGACCCGGTCCTGGAAAGGATACTGCTGGCGGCGGGACATGACCGAACGCTCTACGTGCTGCTCACGGCCCTTTTGCAAAGCGGAGATCCCAAACTCCTGCGAGCCGCAGAGGTGAGTTTGGGAAGCCTCGTCAAACAATCCAAACAGGCGACGGTACCCTGGCAATCTCGCCCGCCTGGTCATTTCGAACCACCCAGCGATTAGCCTCCTCCATATACTTCCATTTCACCATAGTTCATCACATCACATGGGGATAGAGCCATCCGGCTTCCTTGCGCGAACAGCCCCGCCTGCGGTACGCCAAAGAAAGAAACCCACAAGGAACAACGCAACAAGCCCCGGCCAGCCTCCGAACGGTGGATCGGCGAACAGTTGAAATGGATCTCCGGAAAGCGACGGCCAGACGGAGCTGAGCATGATCGGAAGGGCTAAGAGAATTCCCACCAGAGCCTCCCCTGTCACCAGCCCTGCGGCAAAGAGCAAGCCACGATCGTTCGTTTGAGAGTCGCGTGAGTCGCCGGCGGTTCGCACATATTCGGCAAGGAGTCCACCGAACATGATGGCTGCCGACAACTTGAGCGGCAGGTAGATGCCCAGCGCCACAGCCAGGACAGGAAAGCGAAAGGCGGCCTTCCGCCTGGCCTGTCTTGCATCGAGCCCGATCACCAGGAGACCCAGTAAGCCCCCCATTCCGATGAGATGCCATGGAACTGCTCCGCCGAACACGCCCCTGGCAAGATTCGCCATAAGCGTCGCCTGAGGAGCGCTGAGGGGATGAGGATGGGCGGCCGTCACATCACCGATTCCATATTTGGCCTGCAGCAGGGAGAGAACCGGCACGATGACGACCGCACCGGTCGCCACACCGATGATCTGCATGACCTGCTGTTTCCAAGGGGTCGCACCGACCAGATGCCCCGTTTTCAAATCCTGGAGGTTGTCGCCTCCCATGGCAGCGGCGCAGCAGACCACGGCTCCGACCAGCAGAGCCGCCGCAGGGCCGGCAGGATTCCCCTGCCCAAGGATCCCGAGCAGGAGCAACGACGCCAGCATGATCGTGGCGATCGTCACGCCGGAGACCGGATTACTCGAGCTTCCCACGAGCCCTGCCATGTATCCGGCCACGGAAGAAAACAGAAACGCGGCCATGACCATCAAGAAGGTCAAACCCGCACCGGCCCAGAAATTGTGACCCAGCAGGCCTTGATACAGCAGCAGCATGGGAACCACCGCCACGAGGGCAAGGCCGATCAACCAGGGGAGGCTCGCATCCCGCTCGGTGCGCGGGATAGCCGGCCGCCGGAGATGCTGACCGCCGGATTCATAGAGCGCGATGAGCTGACGGAGGCTCTGTGCAATGGGGCCGCGGATTTGAAACAGGGTCCAGAGCCCTCCGATGAGCATGGCCCCGATGCCGATGTACCGAACGTGTTCGCTCCATGTCGTCTTGGCCGCCGCCATGCCGGTCAAGTGGTCCGGCGACTCCACAATCGCTTGATAGAGCGGCAGCAACAGCAGCCAACCGGTCGCACCCCCGAGGAAGACGACCACAGCCTGATTCAGACCGATGATGTATCCCACCGCAATCAATGCCGGTGAAAGATTCAGTCCTCCATAGAACGTCGAGCGTCCCAGCTGGACGACCCCTTCCAGGGAGTCGTTCCAGAGTTTCAACCCTCCCTCGGCAAACTTGAAACAGCCTCCCGCGGCAGCTGCCCCCAGCAAAATACGAAACCTGTCTCCGGCATCGGCGGATACTCCTACCTTCAAGACCTCCGCCGTGGCGACGCCTTCAGGAAAACGAAGCCTCGCATGGATGATCAGGGCACGACGAAGTGGAATGGTAAACAACACGCCGAGAATTCCGCCGGCGAGCGACACCGTGACTGTTTGCCAATAGTCGAACGCCGTCCAATGACCGATCAGCAGCAGCCCTGGGATGGTAAAGATCACGCCGGCCGCCAAGGCCTCGCCGGACGAGGCTGCGGTTTGAACGATGTTGTTTTCAAGAATGTTCGAGCGCCGAAACAGGCGCAGCACCGCCATGGACACGACGGCGGCTGGAATCGACGCCGACACGGTCATACCCGCAAACAGACCTAAATAGGCATTGGCTCCGGCGAGGACCGCGGCAAGGAGGATCGAAAGGACGACGGCCTTGAGAGTAATTTCAGGAAGCGTCACCGAGGCCGGAATGAGAGGCTGATCGGCGGTCTGGGGAGGCGCATCGCGGTCGCGCGTCATTGTTCAGAACACCTGGACGATCAAACATTTCAGATAGCGCGTTTCCGGCATGCCGGCGAGCACGGGATGGTCCGGACCCTGTCCACGCTGTTCCAGGAGACGAATCTGCCGCCTGGCATCCCGCGCCGCGGCTTGCACCATCATCCAAAAATCGTGATCACCGATCGGCTGCGAACAGGAACAGGTGACCAAAAACCCGCCGGGATTCAAGAGGCGAAGCGCGCGCAGATTGACCTCCTTGTACCCGGCCAACGCATGGGTGACCGCCTGCTTGCTGCGCGCAAACGCGGGCGGATCGAGAATGACCATATCGTAATGCTGCTGATTCCGGTCGAGCGCCCGCAATTCATCAAACGCATCGGCTTGGCGATAGAGGCAATGTGACGCGACCTGGTTTTGGGCGGCATGCGCCTGGGCCAGTGCCACCGCCGCGGCGCTGACATCCAATCCTTCCACCGACTGCGCCCCGGCGAGCGCTGCCTGGATTCCGAAGGCGCCGCTGTGGCAAAAGGCTTCCAAGACCGTTTTCCCCTTGGCGAACAATGCCGCAGCCAAACGATTCTCCCGCTGGTCGCAAAACCACCCGGTTTTCTGTCCCTCGGCAATATCGACCATGAACCGGGCGTTGCCCTCATGTATGTTCACCGTCGTGCCGCCCTCTCCACGCAGGAAGCCTTTCGACAGTTGCAAGCCTTCCAACGTCCGGCTCTTGGCATCGTTGCGAAGATAGATGGCCCGCGCGCCGATCTCTTGCATGAGTACTTCGCCCAGCAATTCTTTGCGCTGGTCCATGCCGTAACTCAGCGTCTGCATCACCGCCACATCGGCAAACCGGTCGATCACCAGCCCCGGCAGAAGATCGCTTTCTCCGTGGACCAGACGGCAGGCATCGGTCGCGGAAACCACAATCCTTCGAAGCGCCGTCGCGTTACGGATACGCCCCTTAAAAAACGCCTCGTCGATCGGCTCCTCCTGAAAGGTCAGCAGGCGGACGCGAATCTTGGAATGGGGATTGTAGAAGCCCCGACCGAAAAACCGCTTCTGGCTCGTATACACATCGACGAGCTCTCCCGCGGCAGGACTGCCCAAGACCTCGGCAATGTGGCCGTCGAAAATCCAGAGGTGGCCGTGATAACGGGGCGCGTCGCGTTCGGCTGCGAGACGAACCCTGGCTGTCGGTACGGTGAGGGGCTGTGTCATAGTTGTGATAAGTCCATCGTACGCATCTCAGGTCACAACCTATGGCATTGTGACCCTGGTTCCTAAACATGCGAGGGTGCCTGAAATCACGCGACGAAGCAACCGGCCGCAACAGTGATACGACGATGCAGGCGCTTGACCTTCATGGCAGCCTATGGTTTGCTGCCAACATACAGTTGAACGGCAGCGGCCTGACGACCCTTCACTCAATCCCCGAGGCGCAATGACCACACAGAGCATCGGAACGGCAGTATTGGATCGGCTCCACCAGCTCGGCGTCCGCCATATTTTCGGCATTCCCGGGGACTACGTACTCGGCCTGTATAAGCTGATGGAAGCCTCTCCCATTCAGCATGTGGGGACGACCCGTGAGGATTGTGCAGGCTTCGCCGCGGACGCCTACGCGCGCATCAACGGCATCGGCGCCCTCTGTGTCACCTATTGCGTGGGAGGGCTCAATACGGTCAATGCCATCGCCTGCGCCTATGCGGAGCGATCGCCGGTCGTCCTGCTGACCGGCTCCCCAGGGCTGTCCGAACGCGCGCGCAATCCCTATCTTCACCATATGGTGCGGGAGTTTTCGACGCAGCGCGAAGTCTTCGAAAAAATGACGGTGGCGGCGGTGAGTTTGGAAGATCCCGTCACGGCGCAACGCGAGATGGACCGCGCCTTCGCGGCCCTCTTGCGGTACCGGCGCCCGATTTATCTGGAGATCCCGCGAGACATGGTACACGTCCCGCTAGCCGGAACGTCGCGTTCGAGCGGCATCGTCGATGAACCGACCGACCATGCCGCCCTGGAGGAGGCCCTGTCCGAAGTACGCACGATGCTTGAGTCGGCAAAACGTCCGGTGATCCTCGCCGGAGCCGAAGTAGGACGCTTCGGGCTCCATGACGAGTTGACCAGCCTGGTGGAACATCTCAATGTGCCGATCGCCTCGACCCTCCTCGGCAAGTCGATCATTCGTGAAGACCATCCGCTCTATGTCGGAGTCTATAGCGGATTGGTCGCCCGGGATGAAGTGAAGGAGTTCGTCAACCAAACCGATTGCCTGCTTATCCTCGGTTCGATCCTCTCCGACGTAGAAGATCTGGACGCCGGCAACGCCCTGTTTTCCGACGGCCACACCATCCATGCCACCGCGGACCGGGTGGCCATCAAACACCATCGGTATGACTCCATCCGGTTCGAGGATTTCGTGAAAGGGCTTGCCGGCACCCATCTCCCCTCGTTTCCCGCGCCACGGCTGCCGGCCCCCGACAAACCGGATGAGCCGCTGCCGCCGGCGCAAGCCTCAGTCACCCTCCAGGGAGTATTTCGGCATCTCGATACGGTCCTGGATGAGAAGACGCTGGTCATCGCCGATGTGGGAGAATCCCTGTTCGCCTCCGTCGACCTCCATGTCCATCGCCGCTTTGAATTTCTCTCGCCCGCCTACTATACGTCGATGGGGTTCGCCGTTCCCGCGGCCATCGGAGCCGGCTTCGCCGATCCGTCCCTGCGGCCGATCGTTCTGGTGGGAGACGGGGCTTTTCAGATGACCGGATCGGAGCTGTCCACGGCGGTCCGCTACAGGCAGGCTCCCATCGTGATCGTTCTCAACAACCATGGCTATTCGACCGAACGGGAAATTCTGGAGGGCCCGTTCAACGATATCCATGAATGGCACTATGAGCGCATATGCGATTTGATCGGAGGCGGTGAGGGATCGCGGGTGACGACTCATGGGGAATTCGTCCAGATCCTGGCCAAGGCCTTGGCGGATCCAAGCCGGCCCCATGTGATGAACGTGCTTCTCGATCCGGCCGACCGTTCCCCGGCCATGACACGCCTGGCTCGAAGGTTGGCGAAACGCCTTTCCACCGACCGCCCGTAGCGCGGAGATGGACCTGACCGGCCATCCTTCGCTGCTGCGCCCACGAAGTTTTTCTCGCAAGGCCGGATGCTTGCGCCATTCCGGATAGAGCGCGCGGTTCTCATCTCCGCCCATTGACCATGCGTGGACAAATGTGGTCTGCTAGGCCGGTACTTGTCGAATTGTCATTTCGCGGGAAACTCGCCATTATGTCAACCAGATTACCCGACGGGAAGGCTATGCGAGACGGTCAATCGTTCTCTTCGCGACTCAGCAATGTGATCACGACGGAGCGGGAGTTCGATGATTTGGTCACCAAGTCCCTGCCTGAATTGTTGGATCGCGCAACCGGTCAAACCAAACGGTTTCTGCGTGAAACGAATCAATGGGGCGACGACATCACCCATGAAAAGCTGGCCCTTCGGTGGGGATATGAACTGGTGGAACGTTTTGTGGTCTTCGGCCGTACCGAAGTGCCCTGCCGACCCTACTTTCTCCTGGACAGTCTGATTGCTAAATCGTTCAGTCAGCCGGATCCTCTGTGCTATCACAAGGAGCTGCTGACGCCGGTCGGGCGGTTTTTAGACGGATTGGCTTCCCGCGCCGTCGTCAGCCGCGATGCCTTGATCGCGTTGTTTTATCACTTTTATGGCTTCAGCCAGGCGCACGTCGTGAAGTTGCTCGGATTCGGCCAGGCTGAAAGCCAGCGGGTCTACAAAAATTTTGAACGGTGGCGTCAGTCCGGATGGCAACGTACCATGGATGAAACCGGGCTGAGCGGGTTGGACATAGACACACTCGATCAGGAATTACGCGCCAGGCCCGAGCGTCTCAATCACGAAGTGGGGCGTCTGATGCCGGTGTTGCAATCGCATTATCGAAAGAGCGAACCGGAACATTACCCCTGCCTCTCCGACCAGAAGTGGGGACAGCTATTTCAGGATGACTATGGCCACGATTATCGCGTCTGGCATCTGGCGTTTTGCCGCGACTGCTTCATGGAAGTCGCGGACCGCCGGCAAGCCGAGGTCAGCGGCGGGTTGAAGCCGCAAGTCAATCTCCGTATTCATCCGCTCAAAAAGGGAGGCGTCTTGGCTCTCTTTGGAGGAGATCGAGGAGGAAGGCATCATGGAAGCACCAGAGCTCAACGACTATCGCGAACATCTGCTTGACGCCTTGGACGATCAGCCGCGTCGCACGGCTGACGAACGTCCGGGATTCCTGCAGATACTGGTCAATCATGAGCGCGTGGGCACGCTCGATTGCGCCCGGGCCGATCCCTCCTTCGCTTTTACGGCCCGCGAGCGGAGCATTCAGCATCTCGAAATTCGAAGCGAGTCCGGCGTGCTGATGGGAGGCTGTCTCGCCCCCGAAGCCGGCCACAAAAATGTGCGCCTGGCAGCGGGCAAGGGAAGCGTGACCATTCACGTTCAAAACCATTTCGACGGCGGCTCCCTCCGGGTGCAGTATGAGCCGGCCCCCGGTTGGTGGACTCATATGGTTTCCGCCATGGGGCTGGCGTCGGAGCCGTCCAGGCAGGCAATGAAGACCTCTCCCGTTCTGACCATGACTGCGGCATTTGCTCAGATTGTGCTGGCGGTAGGCGTCGTCGCCTTACTGGCAGAACGCGTACCCGGCTGGTTAGGCTGGGACGACCGGGCACAGCAGCTCGAAGAAGAACAGGCGGCCCGGCAGTCCGCTCAAGAGCAGATCGACTTGGTCCATCAACAGCTGGCTCGACTGGTCGAGGCGCAGGCTGCGACGCTGGCCGTTTCCCGGTCGGAGCAGGAACGGATTGCGCAGTTGAGCCAGCTTGTTGAAACTGTGACCCAGACCCAGCAAAAATTGAATCAGCAGGTCGCGACGGTCCAGGAAGATCTCCTGGCGGTAAAAACAGATGTCGCGGAAGAGGTCCAGAACGGCATGCGGGTGGCAGTCAGTGCGGTGGAAGCCGACCGCGAATCGGTCCGTCAGGATCTCCGATCGATCAAATCGGTCAACGAAACCTTGATCAAACAGGTGGGTCTGCTGGAGAGCCGCAATCGAGAATTGCATGCCCGCCTGGCGCTCACTTCATTGGATGTGGCCAAGGTCAATGCATCGCCCAAAGCCAGCCTGCTGGCAAAGGGTGAGCCTGCAAAAGATGCGGCCATGCCGACCCCTGTTGCGGACGGGATTCGTGAAGCGGACCGTCAGGCATTTATGTTCTGGGTCGCGTTCCAGGATGGCACCACCGAGAAGAGCATCGAAGAATTGGTGGAGGAAATCAACGGCATCAAAAAAGGGCCGATGAAGTCCGGTTGGTACTCCGTCGAAGTGTCCTTGCCCAAGCCGGAACCTCCGGATCGCTTCTTAGAATCAGTCAAACGAGCCAAGATCGTGAAGTCGGTCGTAACCAGTAAGGCCATGCCTCCGGCTCAGTAGTTCGAAGCGATCTCCCCTCGCCGATTCAGCGCCCGGCGCAGTGTCTTGTCGAACCTCCTTTGACATGTGCCCTCTGCCGTCGTGGGTCTGGGCGCTGTCAAAACCGTCTTTCCCGAATCTCTATTGGAGGGACTATGTCGGATTTTCATCAGAATGGACTCGTCACGGTACTGCACCGTCTCGGCGCTTCCAATCTCGATCAGCTCGAAAAAGAACTCGAACGGCATGCGGCGTCCAATCCGATTGCGCTCGTCCTGCCGTCGCTCTATTCGGAACTCGAAAACCCCGCGCTGAAACACATCGTGCAGGTCTTAAAGGACATCCGGTATGTCGACGAGATCGTAATTTCGCTGGATCGGGCATCTGCGCTGGAGTTCCGACTGGCCAAGCAATTTTTTTCCATCTTGCCTCAGCGGGTCCGGATCGTGTGGAACGATGGGACCGGCATTCAGGACATCCTCAAGTTACTGGCCCAGGCTGAAATCGACACGGGGCTGCAGGGCAAGGGTCGTGGCTGCTGGATGGCCTTCGGCTACGTATTGGCGCGCGGCCAGAGCAACATCATCGCGCTCCACGATTGTGACATTCTCAGCTACAACCGGGAGTACCTCGCCAGACTCTGTTACCCGATCGTAAATACCAATTTGGGCTACGAATTCTGCAAGGGGTACTACAGCCGCGTGACGAACCGGCTCCACGGCCGGGTGACGAGGTTGTACCTCACCCCGCTGATCAGGAGCCTCCAGCAAGTGTCGGGATCCCATCCCTTGCTGACCTTTCTCGATAGCTTCCGCTATCCCCTGGCAGGCGAGTTTGCGATGGTTCGGGATTTGGCTTGGATCAACCGCATTCCCGGCGACTGGGGCCTGGAGATTGGCGTCTTATCGGAGATTTACCGGAATTGCGCGCTCAGGCGTATTTGCCAGGCCGATATCGCCGATGCCTACGAGCATAAACACCAGGGCCTTTCGGCGGATAATGCCGAGCAGGGGCTGCAAAAAATGTGTGTGGATATCACCAAATCTCTCTTCCGGAATCTCGCGAGCGAAGGCGTGGTGTTGTCGGAAGCCGTCTTGAAGGCCTTGCGGGCGACCTACCTCCAGGCGGCCCAGGAAGCCATCACCCGCTATCAGAACGATGCCGCCATCAACAGCCTGCAATTCGATCGGCATGAAGAACGGATGGCCGTCGAGGTCTTTCTCAAGGGGATGAAGATCGCAACGGAAACGTTTTTGGAAGATCCTCTCGGGGTGCCGATGATCTCGAACTGGAGCCGGGTCACCGGCGCGATCCCGGACATCTTCGAGCGCTTGATCGGTGCCGTGGAACGCGACCATGAGTGGGACCCGATCGGAGACCGCGTCTAGCAGGCTGTTCACCTGTGCGACTCTCTGCGGTTCTGTAGTTCAGAGAGTAGGAGTAGTTTTTCAACTACCTGCCAGGGGAGCAGGCGCGCGGGAATCGCCGCCTAGTCGCCGGCTGACGTTGTCTCTCTCTTGTCCTCATCCCACGAATCGGCGTAGGATCGGGGCATGCGCGAGGACGCAAAACTCACCGGCTCATTGATCGCCGCGGTTCTGTATCTCATATCGTTGATTGTGCTCATATGGGGAACCTTCAAACTGTATGAGCTCAGCAAGCAGGCCCCGGCAGCGAGCCTAAGCCAGACTAGCGAACAGGGACCAGGGCGTTAAATGAGCGCCGCAACGTTCCCATACCAAGGAATGCGCCGATCACCATTCAATCAACGCGGGATCGGCTGAGAGAAAGCATGGCCGGCTAATTTTCATACTGATATCAATGGACAGGATGAAGGGCGATCAACGATGGCAGACGCTTATTCAGAACGAAAAATCCAAGTCATCAAAGAATTTCTTGATGCCGAATACAAGGCCCCCTATACCGTGGAGACCGCGATACCTCGAAGAGATCCATTAGCCGACCATAAATTCAAGGTCATTCTCAATAATCAAGTGGAGCGCACCCTCGTGGTTTGCGCCGCGCTGGTGTTGGACAGCCATCCCACTCCAGACCAGCTGAAGCAATTACTCCTGTCGCAGGGAATTATGGAAAAGCTCAAATCAGCGACAGAACTTCGAATTTGCCATGTGGACTTGGGAACCGACGAAACACAGCATTCCCAACCGCTCAGGTCGATCCGGGGAGTCTCTTGAACTAAACGCAGACAACGCATGAATCCAGGGAGAACGCTTCTCAAGCCATCCCTGATCTACCCCGGAATTCCAGCCGCCCTCTCACTCAGACAATAATTTAATATTTGAGAGAACGTACCATCCCGTTGGTGGCTGAGAGAATATCTTAGGTAGCACCACGATAGCCAGGTTTCAACGCTACCTGAAGTTTTACTCTGACCATATAGATCAAGCGAAGCGGGGGCTGCGCTCCCGAACTCCTTGGCCGGTCCGCACCGTCCGGAGCGGCCAAGGAGTCCTTGGGCGTGGCATTCCTGCGTTACCTCTACTTCCCTGTCTGCATTTCTTCCTTCTTTTGCGCCAACGAGACATCGAAGGGGCAGCTAGCGGCCAAGCTTACGCATCGCCGCTAGCTGAACGGGTGAGGCTGCCAGTACTCCTCAGACACTGGACGCGTGTGAGGGTGAACTTGAACCTGCAGACGAACTGAGTGAGATCTAAGCTTTTTTCCGACGAGGTCTCTTCTTTGTCTTTGTTTTTGGCGTCTTTGCCTTTTTTTGCCTTCGTTTTTTCGTAGTCGGCCTTGGTGGGATTACGTCTCGTTCGGAAACGACTTGGGGCGGCGGGGACTCTGGAATAACTTGGAGGCGATCGATGTGGAGGAGTTCAGGAAATGTGCTGATCGCTCTGCTTGGGTCATACTCAAGTATGTTTCGACTTGCGATCGAAAAAGCTTTTTGATTCTCATTCAGCGCTAACTTACTGGACCTGATCAGTGTTTCAGCAACCACAGGTATCTCCGGCGCGATGGGCACGTCAGTACGTTGAGTGGAAGCCAGAACAGCCGACGCGCTTGAGATGCCTTGATCCAAACGAAGATTCACGTCTTCGCAATATTTATCTGGACCACCCGCAAACATCTCGGCGAAGAGCTGCAGGATAGATGTATGGTCGAACGTCTGAGATGAGCACGTCCCACTGGGGACGAACGGGGATGCAATGAGCGTTGGAACCCGAATCCCCGTAGTAGTAAAGGGTTGTGAATATGAGGCTCCTGCGGGCACAGCGCTTTTGATCGGCAGTGGAGGAACATGATCGAAAAATCCCCCATGTTCATCATAGGTAACGATCAGCATTGTATGAGCCCAACGTGGACTTGACGACAGTACGGTATAGACATCTCGCAAAAAATGCTCGCCGGGGCCCATTGCCAACGGCGGATGGTCATCATTTGGAATGTTATTAAAGTGAACCGGTGAATCATTGTACTCGGGCTCAATAAAAATGACCTGAGGGGCTCCTTCTGGGCGCTCAGTCAAGAGATCCCCTGCGAGGTGACGAATGCTACGAAAGTTGGTCGTCAGCGCTGGTTCAAGGAGCCCAAATAGCAAAAAGAATGAAAGTCCTGAATGATACACACGCCATCGCACCCCGCGAGAGGTCAACCAATCAAGCACCAGATCCCGATGTGGAATAATCCGAGCCTTCGTGTCGTCGACCAACGAGCTCCCTGTCCATGCAACTGCTCGATTCGGTTGCGTATCGGCGGGAAGTGGTGCAAACCAGCGATCACAGACTACATAGTTCAGGGCGAGGAAATTCGACATAAAGACAGACGTCGGTGCCAGGTATCCGAGAGGAGGCGGATTTTCTACCACGCTGTGCGTTAAATCCACATAGGCCTGTACGAACCCGCTCATCGTCGCTCGAGTCCGTCGGAAGGCCAGCTGGGTTTGGACTTCTGGTCGCGAATGCGGGAGATCACTTGTGAAAGGAGTATCCGCCATGAGAAACGGGCGATAGATCTGGTGATCGTATTCATTCGCAAAGGCAGGATTGGTGTCCGGATCCTTCAGACCCTCAACGTCGGTCCGCCCGCCAAACTGTGGAAGTGATAGGTGTCCAAGAACGTGATCAAAAGACCGATTCTCCATCATGACGACGACAATGGTGGTTAATTGTGAAGGAATAGACATATTTTACTCGTGACAGGCAAAGGCAAGGCGGAACGTCAGACGATCATGGAGTCCAGACAGGGCATCATCACAGGTTTCATTCGGGTTGAGGGGTGACTTCACTTCCCATAAGCCCGTGGCTGATGTCGGCTCAAAATCTGTTGTAGTTTGACCGGGAGCAAGAGTCGCAGTGTTATGATCTTTGGTGATGGAAATAGGGCGTCCATTCATATTGGTCACTGAAATCACCTTGAGGGCCGAGGATACCTGCGGTTCTTGCAATATCATATCGAGGATGACTCCTTCAGACGCGGCACAGCTAGCGAGCCCACCGAATTCTCTTTGAGCATTCGCGACAACTGTCACGTCCGCCTCAGCAGTTTTTCGCGCAAATAGGCCTTCTGCATTGAGAGCGAACCGAGTGGATTGTTGAAGGGTAACTTTCTCTGACCCACTCGACTCTTTTGGACCAGATCCAGGCACTGGAGGGTTTGCATTTAATGCGACCTGACCATTCGCGTCCCAACTCACCGTAACGCTGTCACCGGCACATATATTGCGGGGTGACGCGTGAAATGCCTTGATTGACGCACAGCTGGTAACAGCAAGCAGTGAGCAGAGTAAGAATGCGGCAGCCCTAATATGTTGCATTCCCTGTTTGCTCGTCACCAACGGTCTCCTGGTTAGCATCGATTCGTCAGATGTACCGGCAAACCTGTGATGAAGGGTTTTTATCACTCGCCGAGGGACCGCAGAAAAGTCTATTTTTTACTGTCCGATGTGTCAAACGAAATATCGGCGCCATGGACACATCGCTGAACTCTTGGACTTCGTCGGCTCGGTTTACATAGCGTCCGACATACCAATGCGAGCCGACTGACGCGAATGGCGAGAACTTGAGATAGATCCAAGAGAAGCTCGGCCATGCGTCCATCACCATCGTCGTCGATGCTTACGGACATCTCATTCCAGGAGGGAATCGGCAGGCGATTGATCGGTGAAAATCTGGTCGCAACTGGTACCGAAACTGGGAGCAGCGAAGAGTAGAACAGCTACGTCTTTGCTTTCTGAGCGAATACGGTTGCGTCGCAGGCGATGTACTTGATCTGCTTCATGGGAATAATGACGACCTCCTTGGCCGAATCCACTTCCAGCACTTCCATATCCTCGCTGATCGTATGGCGGATCGCATCCTTCACCAATAATTCTTGATTGTCGGCAAACACGACCTTGACCCAATATTGCACGGGGTGATCTCCTTATTAAGGATGTGAGTGATCCGCCTTACCCAAATCTTGTGATCGCCGAGTGGCGGCTTCCACGGCCGCCATCAACGTCGCGCGCAGCTTTCCCTCCTCCAGCCGGCGCAGACCGGCGATGGTCGTGCCTCCCGGCGAGGCGACGCGGTCTTTCAATACAGCCGGATGCTCCCCCTGTTCGAGCACCATACGCGCGGCTCCGGCCAGGGTTTGCGCCGCCAGAAGCTGCGACGTGGTCCGAGGCAGCCCCATCAGCACCCCTCCATCCGCCAAGGCCTCGATCATGGCGAACACATAGGCCGGTCCGCTGCCGCTGAGACCGGTCACCGCATCCATCAGCCGTTCTTCCACGACCACCACCTTCCCGACCGATTCGAACAGGCTTCGCGCCATGTGGTGGTCCTCAGCCGACAACCCCGGCACGAAACTCAGCGCCGTGGCGCCCTCGCCGATCGTCGCGGGTGTGTTGGGCATGGCGCGAACAAGTCTGGTCGCCGGCTTCACATGTGTCTCTATCCTCGACAGGGGATAACCCGCCGCGACAGAAATGATCAGCGGATGGGCTTGCATGACCGGCCGCAGCTGGTCCAGGACCTCGTCCAGAATCTGCGGTTCGACGCAGAGCACGATGATATCCGCCTTGTTCGCCGCGTTCTCATTGTCGGCAACAGTGATGACGCCGAATCGCGAGGCGAGCAGCTCCCGGCGAGAGGCCTGAGGATCACTGACGGTCACCCGCTCCGGAGTCAGCAATTTCTGGCGCGACAACCCCGCGATGAGCGCTTCGGACATGTGACCGCCGCCGATGAAGGCGATGTCTTTTCCTGCCGGCATGGCGCGATTATACTGACGGGCTTTCTGCCGGCGCAACTTGCAACCGCCGGAAGGGGTTGTATACAGTGTCCGATATGATGCTTCACCGGCCTACCGTCCTAATGAGCAGCACGGAGGAGATATGAAACGCATCGTATCCTTCATGACCATAGGGTCGCTTCTTTTCCTCGCAGACCCGAGCTGGGCACGCCGCGACACCTTGACCGCCGAGCAGAAGCAGCAATTGGAACGGATCGACCGGGTCTTGATCGATGTCTTCACGCTGTCCGACAGAGGACCGGTGGATGCGGCGCCGCTGACCGAAGTCGTTGTCAGACGCATGCAGGAGTTGGGCTATACGCCCCTGACCGATCCGGCGCAGCCGCACGACGCGGCGCTGGCAATCAAGTGCGAGCAGCGCAAGACATGGGAAGGCACCACCACGATGGGAAGCGATGCCGACCTTCCCGACTCTCCCTCACGGGTGTGGAAGGGACCGGCCTGCCAGCTTGCCTATGTCTTGAACGGAAAGAAAATGCCCTGGCGCAAAGAAGTTCGAACGGAGTTCGACGATGCCCATGCGGCTGCCCTCCTCGCCAAGGCCGGCGATCCGACGGACTATGCGATGACCAAACTGAAAACCCGCCTCGAAGAGTACGATTTTCCAGCCTTCATCACGGCTGAATGGGGGCAGGAAGACCGGCTGTTTCGTCTCTATGATGACCCGAAGACGCCGGTGGCCCGCAAGGTCAAATTGGCCTCCCTGTTTGGAAACCTCTTCTCCGCCAAGGCCGTTCCGCGTCTCCTGGACGGGCTGAACGGAACCGATCGCGATATCGCCAAAGCCTCGGCTCTCGCCCTGGGGAATATCGGCCAGAAGGATACGATTCCGGCCTTGATCAAGACGATGAAAACCGGACCGCCGGAATTGCGGCCGACGGCGGCAAAAGCCCTCGGGATCGCCGGAGCATTGCACGGCGATTTCTCAATCGTCGACCCCCTGCTGGAAGCCTTGGCCACCGACGATGTCGCGGTGAAAACCGAGGCCGCCTGGGCGCTTGGGAAATTGCCCGACAAGCGGGCCCAAGAACCGCTGTACAGCGTTCAGAAGTCCCTCTACCGCACCCACGCGAACGATGCCGATCCAAACCTGGTCAAATTGAAAGAAGCCGTCAATTGGAGCATCAAGCAAATCGACACCTGGGAGCACGTGGAGTAAGAGGCTTCCGGAGGACTGGCCCCAACAGGCTGCTGTCTTCTGTCTGTGCGCTGGCGTTCCTTTTTTGTTGTGCCCTCCCCAGTCAGGCTCAGGTCGTCGGTGATGAGGCGGAACTCGACCGGCTTCGAACGAAAGCCGAAGAGGCCATGGGCAACGAGGATGCCGAAGGGGCGGCGATGAACATGGGACGGGCGGCATTGATGGCGGCGCGATTGGCCCAGAGACAAACGGAGTCCGCTTCGCGGGGGATCTACAAGGCGGCGGAACACCTCTATCGATCTCAGGAGCATGGGTATCGGGCCGTCGCCTTGTTTCGCCGCGCCGGTGGAGGCCTACCAGCTTCGGCCGGTGTATGTGGAAGTCTTCAGCTTGCGCATCTCGAACTACGTCATGCGCAAGAGATCTTCACTCAGCCGGATCAAGCGGCGAGCCAGGAAGCGGCGCATTCCGTTCGACTGGCGGCTGTTCGCGATGGCACGGAGGATTGGGTGATCGTCCTTGATTCGATGCAGGCCGAGTTTCACTGTCCGGCCTGATCGGCTTTTGAAACAGACTTCCGGCTTCTTCCGCGTCGCCCGGAGACTCTTCCTGCGGCTCCTCTCTTCATTGACTGCAGCCGCGTTGGAAGATCTTGTTCAAACATCCTCTGTAGGGAGGTCGTTTATCCGGCTTAGTCGTCTTCCGGGTTGATGATATGGAGCCCGGCCGGGCGACAGGCCGCGAGCAATTGCTTGTCCGCACTGACCACTGTCAGCCGGAGCGGCTTGAGTTCCAATGCCAAGGCCAAATGCAGCAACTGGGGCGAGCGCAAGGCAGGGTAATCCAGAATCAATTCCTTGGCCATTAAAAATGTGTCCTGCGTGGGAGAGATATACTGAAAGAGTCCCTGCGCGGCTTCCATCTCAAACTTGTACAGCACCGAATAACAGTCGTCCCTGGTAATTTCTCCTTGCTGGGCGCGAACGGATAACACCGAATAAAAATCGGTGACGGTCCACATGGGCAGAATCGCTACTTTGCCCCGTTTGACCATGAGCTTGTTCACGACCCGCGTCCCACGTTCCATGCTGTACCGCTTCACCAGCGCGGTCGAATCAAAATAATAATACGGCATCCTACACCCTTCCCTTCAAGAGGCTATCGGCCAACGGCGAATGGAGTTTGGAGAGGCGGTCCTGCAGTTCATCGAGCGGCAGCTCTTCATAGTATCCCTGCTTGCGAAACATGCCCACGATATCGCTGCGAAGAGCTTTCTGCGTATCGGCGGCAAGGCGCTCTCGCAAACGCTTTTTCATCGCTTGACTGGACAGGCGATGTCCGTCGCTGTCCTGATCGATCACTTTCGGGGTCCCGGGTTTACGCATCCTCTCTCCTCTCTCCAATGGTTGACTGCCGGCTATTGACGATTCGATTGCGGCTGAGCAGGTTCCCCGGGGCAACCGGACGTCGGGGATGTCGATTCCGGAAGGACGCCCTCGCCATAGATATGGGCGGCCACGGAACGGGCCAGATCTGACGCAAACTCCTGCTGCATCACCCGAACGGCTTTCGCAGTCGCCTCGCCCACCGTGATATGCCCTTCTTTTCCACCTTTGGATATCGCTCCGACCACACGATGTTGTGCCAGATCTTCAATGACTGCGTCCGTGCACCACCTGACATATCGGAACTGCGGATCGTTCACATCGATCGGCCGAACACGCACTCTTCCTTTGATCAGCAATTCAGCCGGAGCGGCGGTCGAGCCAGGACTTCTGCCGACGATGGAGAATCCTTCTCGCGCCAGCCCATCGATGAGCGCCCGCTCAACCGGTTCCGCCTGCTCACCGGACAGATCCACGGCCATGCCGAGATTCGTTGCCAGAAACTGTTCCAACTCGGCCGTCATTTCGGCCACCCGATACGAGGCCGGAATGCCCTGGCCGTTCGTGCGAATGATGCGAAGGTCCGTATTGTACGCCTCGCGAAGAACCAGATCCTTGGCGGCGCGTTTGAGATTCCGCACGCGCGAGAGCTTATCCTCAAGCTGCCGGGCTTCTGTCACTTCCGTCTGAATCGTCCGATCGAGGTCGCGAAGCCGTTCGATCATCGCCGCTTCCGCCTGCGCCCGGTTCATGCCCGCCAGAGCATAGTACTGTCGCGCCTTCTGGTCAAACCATGTATCCAGGATCTGTACATTTTCAAGGACCTTGTCCGTAGTCACACGAGTCACGTTGTCCAGAGTCAGCCGGCGTTCTGTGCTCGTGTGGCCACGAGTCTCTACGAGCAGGTACGATTCCCAATCTTTCGATTGGGCCGTAATCTCCGCTTTAAAAATTCTCGACAGCGCGGCATAGGCCTGCTCCGTGGCCTCCGATCGCGATCCCGCTTGGCCCACCCCCAAGAGATATTGAGCGGGAGGAAATTCGACGCTGCCGCCGTCGATCCACAGAGGGCGAGAGGTTCCCCCGATCAAACTACAACCCACCATCAAGAGCAGCAGCAACGAGCAGCCGCCAAGACGCGCTCGACCTGTGACGATCGAGACGAACGACTTCATAACATCACCCGTTCGATCAGGAAAATGGTTTGTCCGGCGCGAAGCACCAGATGGTGAATCCGTTCTGCCCGTGAAACCTCACCGGCTCGGCTCACCGTCTGAACTCTGCTTACATATTCTCCGGCCGGTACCCACAGACGCGAAATCTGAATTTCGTCCGGCAGGGTCCGCCAGCTTCTCGTATCCGCTGCTTCCGACGCGATCGCCAGTCCATGCGTCAACAGGCCGACCAGGAGTCCGACCCAGGCTGCATCGCCCTTATTGACCGCCTGCTGGGAACCACGGGTCGCCGCCTCGGCCGCGGCAAATTTCACGGCCGCGCGCGCGAGCGCTTTCGTCGTGATCCCGGGCAGCCGATCCGACAGGGACTTCTCCGCCAACGCCGTTCCGTTGTAGACCAGCTGCGACTGCGCCGAAATCGATTCTCCGTTTTGAGGCGTCAGCGTCACCCGTTGATGCAGAACCTGTGTCTTCTGCGGGATAAGTCGCGGCAGCGCCACCCTGACGACGCGCCCGTTCAAGCCATACAGAATGCTGTCCGCCGCCCGGCGTTCTTGCCGATTGGAGGCATGGATGACCCCTCGATTCAGCAACACCAGTTGGAGCGCGCTCAAACTCATCGGGAGATCGAGATGGGTCTCGTCTTTGCGCGGCGCGCGGCCATTATAACTGATCACCACCACCTGGGCGAGGTCCGGCTGTTCCTGCCTGGAGATCCAGCGCGTTTCGGGGAACAGCCCGCGATACGCGTCAAACTCCTCCGTCATGTGAAGCGCGTCGGTCGTTCGGAGGAGGTCCGCGCGGAGCATCGGGGGCATGGGGGTACGGGCCCATCCAGCCTGTCCGACAGTACGTTGAGTCGATGGTCTATCTGCCGCGCCTCGACCAAGGCCTCCGTCAGCTGGCCTATCGCCGCATAATTGAGCGCCTTAAGGACGTTGATCATGACATGCTCATAGGCGTCGCCTTCATAGGGCAGGAGGGTATCGTTCGTGAGGAAGGCGGCGGTTTCCGACCGGATCGTTCTGGTATACAACCGTTCGACTTCCAGAGATGCCTGTTCGAGCAGACTGTTGCTCTGAACATAGTCTCCCGCCAGATGGAGCGTCATGCCACGGTCCATGCTGTACAGCAGGCGATTACGTACGCCGTACTCGGATTCTGCCTGGGCCATGATGGCATCGGCGCGGCGAGGATCGTCCGCGAGAAGACTTTGGTCGATGAGGCGATAATGATTCGAGGAGAGACTGCAACCGGAAAAGGCCCACAACAGACTCAGCAGGAATAGCAGAGGGGAAGGAGAAAAGGTACGGCCTCCCCTGGAGGAGGCCGTGGTCGATGGAAAGTACCGTTTCAACGGAGGCGTGGGCTAAAAAATCGTTCGTTTCTTCTCGACGATTTTCTTGATCTTCTTCTGTCCGAACCAGGCTTTCACATTGTTTTCCACATCCACCATTTCGAGATCGACCTGGTAGAACGCTACCTTGGCTCCCTCCTGCTCATCCAGAATGGTGGCAATGCTGCCCCGCAGCATATAATCTGCGCCGATTTCCTTGCCCGGCGCTTTTTGCGTGTCCTCCCTGGCATGGACGGCCTGTTCGCGCCGCTCATCCCGCACTTCCTCACGTTCCCCCTTGCCGGCGACAAAGGTGACCTTCTGCGAATTCGTCAACTCACGCGCCAGATCACTCACGAAGGTCTGAACATTGATGTGTTCATGGCTTTTATTGAGAATCGTGCCGACGATGACGACCGGCCGGCGATTGTTTTCTTTGGTGAAGTGACCCAGCCACGGATTGCCCAGCGCCTCTTTCACCATCGCCTCGGCCACCATCTGGGAATCCGTATCGTTCCAACGCCCGCTCAGGTCAGTCACCATGCCCGTATCGACACGGGTCACTCGCGTTCCCTGCGAGCAGGCGCTGAACGAACAAGCGGCGACCACCAGTGCCACAGTTGCCGCTATCCGGCTTCGTGAAGGACCACACCACTCGATCATGCCATCTCCCTCCGCCAATACCCTGTGAACAGCCACTGGTTTATTGCGTGGCCCGCTTGTCCTCTTCCTTCTCAAGGCGCTCGAACAGCCGGTCGGCATTCTTCCGCACGAAATCACGGACCTGGCTGTTCAACTCCTTCGCCTGTTCGAGATTATTCTTCATGTCATCAAGGCTCAGCTTAGTCAGCACATAGTAGGTCCCGGACTTTTCATCTTTGTAACGATCCATCGGCTTCACACCGTTCAAGGTGACGGCGGAAAAGGTCTTCACGGCCCGCTCGATGTTCTGCTCTTCGCTGTTTCTGGAAAAATCGCCGGCAGTCGTCGATGCGGCATAGTCGCGCATGAGGTACGCCGTGTAGGTTTCAAACGTCTTGGCGATTTCCGCGCGGCTGCGATTTTCGGCCGTGTCCCAGGCTAACGGCTCGTTCCGCACGCCCATGACCGACCCGACGCCATAGAAGGACTTGTCGCTTTTTTCGTTGAAGGCGCCTGATCCCTTTTTCACCCAGTTCGGAGGACCCCCGCAGGCAGCGAGGCCGATCAGGAGTGTGAGCGCCAGCGCGCTCCCGGTGAACCTCAAACAAGTCCCCTCTACGCTACTCATACGATTCCTCCTTGGTGTGGCGCATGTGAGAGCTGACGGCTCGGTTTGCTCGCGGGGAGATGATGGATGTAGGCCGGTGAAGCTCAACGTGACAGCGATACAATTGCACGATAACTCGCGGGTTTATGCTAAGCTAGCATGCACCCCCGGGAGAGTCAACGCGCATCGGGTTATGTGGTTGACGGCAGGCCAGGCGAAACCACAAGCGAACCGATTTCAAGCAAGGAGATCTAGAGATGGCTGATGTTCAGATCGAAGACGGCATTATTCGCGTCGTGCAACTCGACATTCAGGACCCGAAAGCGGCGGCGGTGCTGGCGGAATATCCTCAAGTGCGTTGGGCTGAAATTACCCGCCGGGCGATGAAGATCGGACTGGGCTACCTGAAAGGCGGAGGGAAGGACTAAGGAGCGGGCGCTGTTTCGGCCGGGGGATCGTCCCCTTGGACGGCGCGAGTCGCTCGCTCACTCTGCCCTCCCAGCTCAAGATACCGTCGAAAGAAATCGACCGACTTCTGCGGCTCATTCAAGTGGTCCGCATAGAGCGTGCCGAGTGAGAAATAGACGTCCGTATAGGCGGGATTGACCGCCAGGGCCTGCTGCATGGCCTGCTCCGCGTCACGAAACTGTCCCTGCTTTTCGAAGACCAGCGCGAGGGAATAGTACGAATCGGGATTCTGGGGCGCATGCTGCACGGCCGCGCGAGCGGCTTTCAACGATTCCTCGATATCAGGCAGCACTTCCAGCCGCATATAACTTTTCAGCACGTAGGCGTCCCCGAAGGACGGGTCATACGCAATTGCACGGTTGAGACGTTCCAATGCCTCCTCGGCCGACTTCTGCTGCTGCAGCAATGAAAACGCCTGCTCGTATTGAACGCGGGCCGCCTTCAATCGGTCCTCCTCGCTCGTCGGCTCGCTACCTAGCTGGAACGATCCTTTGGGTCCTTCCACCAAGACCACATCCCCGTCTCCCTCGATCTGCACGAACTGCGGGTGCTGCGCCCCCTTGGTGCCGGCCTCCACATCCCGTCTCACCTGCGTGGCAAGTTCGCTGGCCATCACCCATCCGTTTTTGTTGAGGTCGGCGGCTCCTTTCATGCCCGCGATCAATGCTGTGACAAAGGGACTCGGTCCTGGGACACGTTCGACGGTTTCTTCTTTTTCTGCGGCAATCAGAACCTGGACCGCGCGCTTTTCCGTGTCGTCTTCGGGAGACAACCGGCCTTCCAGGGATAGTTGTTGCGGCGCGGTCACTTCCCATCCCCGAATGTTGGCGTCGAACAAAAGCAGCATGTGTTTGGAGGCGGACCGCCGGCTGAATTCTTTCAGATGATCGAAAGTGATGGCTTTGGCCGTATTGTTGACCTGAGCATCCCAGGGAACCAAATAACCCAATTCTTTGGATTGAAAATCCTGCGTGACCCCGCCATGCCCTGCAAAGAAGATCACCACGCGATCTTGTCGCCCGACCTTGCGCGGCAAATAGTCGTTGAGAATCTGTGAAAAACGTTTGGAGCTCGCATCTTTATCCTGGAGTTCGATGACCTCATCAAAGCCCAACTCCCGCAGCGCCGCCGCCATCGCATGCGCACTCTCCAACGCACCGGGCACCTTCGGCGCCACGAGGTAGTTTTCGATGCCGATCACCACCGCATAGGATTTGTAATAGAGCCCCTCGGGTTTTCCCAACTGTGCCAATAGGGTAGACGGCTTCCCAAGACTCGCCATGACAGACAACACAAGAAGGAATGTGAGCGTTTTGCAGAACCGGCGTAGTGATGGCGAGCGCATCAAGCTGTGAACCCGGTGAGGTGCGACCAAGTCAGCCTACCCTCGTCTCCTCCCCACTGTCAAGAAAGCCATGGCGACTCACGACCTTCCGCCATGCGGCCGCTGACCGGCATTCCGCGAGTTGCATCCGCGTCAGGAAGGGTTGCAGTTCCTCATGCCCATCCGCATAATGCCTGCCACCTTAAACCTCTCGCGGAATAAGCCGATTGTTGTGGAGGCATGGCAACCTATGGACGACAAGATCGATTCTCTGCTGAAAGAAGGCCGTGTCATTCAGCCCACTGCCAAGACGAAGGCGGCGGCGCATATTCAGGATTACGACCAAGCCTATAAATCCTCCATCGACGATCCGGAAGGGTTCTGGAGCGGCGTCGCCAAGGAATTGGAATGGTTTTCGCCATGGAGCCGGGTGCTGGACTGGAACTATCCCTGGGCCAAGTGGTTCGTCGGAGCCACATGCAACATTGCCTACAACTGCCTTGATCGCCATGTGAAGACCTGGCGTCGCAATAAAGTCGCGATCATATGGGTCGGTGAGCAGGGCGAGGAGCGCATATTCACCTATGGGGAACTGTTTCGCCAGGTCAACCGCTGCTCCAATGCGTTGAAGGCGCTGGGACTGCGGCAAGGCGACCGGGTCACGATATACCTGCCGAAGATTCCCGAACAAGTCGTCGCCATGCTCGCCTGCGCGCGCATCGGAGTCATTCACAGCGTGGTGTACTCCGGCTTCAGCGCTCCGGCCCTCGCGAGCCGTATACAGGATGCGGAAGCCAGAGTCGTCATCACCGCCGACGCAGGATACGATCGCGGCAAATCCATCAAGCTTAAAGGCGTCGTCGATGAGGCCGTGCGGTCCTGTCCCTCCGTGGAAAAAGTGGTGGTGGTAAGGCGGGAACCGTCAGGGTCCGTTCTCACCGGGCCGAAAGAACTCGATTGGGTCGAATGGCTGAAGGAACAGAAGGCTGCCTGCGAGGCGGAGCCGCTCGATTCGGAAACGCCGCTCTATATTCTCTACACCTCAGGCACCACCGGCAAACCCAAAGGCGTCGTGCATGTCCATGGCGGCTACATGGTGGGCACCTACATCACGACGAAATACGTGTTCGATCTCAAGGAAGAGGATGTCTATTTCTGCGTGGCCGATCCCGGCTGGGTCACGGGGCATAGTTACATCGTTTATGGCCCGCTGTTGAACGGCGCGACGATTCTCATGGCCGAGGGCAAGCCGGACTATCCCAACCCCGGCCGCTGGTGGGATTTGATCGAACGATACGGTGTCTCGATTTTCTACACGACCCCGACGGCCATCCGGTTGCTGATGAAATATGGGGAAGACTGGCCCAGGAAATACGATCTCTCCACATTGCGCATTCTCGGGAGCGTCGGAGAACCGATCAATCCGGAGGCATGGGAATGGTTTTATCGTGTCACCGGCAGCGACAAGCCGATCATGGACACTTGGTGGCAGACCGAAACCGGTTCCATTCTGGTTACCCCATTGCCCTCGGTGCCGCTCAAACCAGGTTCCGCCGCCAGACCGTTTCTCGGCATTGAAGCCGATGTGGTGGATAGAGAAGGCAGGAGCCTCGGAGGCAATGCCGGCGGCTTTGCCGTCATCAAAAAACCTTGGCCCTCGATGATG